>CAZFLA010000004.1:18625-29615 GCA_964519405.1 uncultured bacterium | reverse complement strand
ACCTCCCGAAATAAATATGCCTAAGCAGAACCAGCCATAGCCTGGATTGTCCGTGAGTGTTTTGACGGCACTTCTAAAGAATGGCCAAAAGGGAGTGCCTCGTTGACCTGAGCGGTCATGTGATTTAATACCCGAAAACCATAAACCTGCAGCCATGCCAAATATGCCAGCTACTGCGAATCCGATCCGGTAGTTACCAGCATGGTTTAGGATTGGGCCCGCTAATGCGGTTATCGTGAGGCCAACGATGACCTGGCCAGTCCTCACTAACCCAATGACTTTGGCCCGGCAGTCATCTGGGTATATTTCGCGCATGACCGCGGAATAAGCTGGTCCGCTGGTGTTCATCAGAAGCCAGAACAAGGCCACTATCGTGACATAGATCGCACTGGTTTTGGCGAAGATCATGAGGAACATCAGGGCACTAGCTAGCACGTTAGACCATACAACGACAGGCATTTTTCGACGCCCTTCAGAAGCATGAGCATACAATATGGATAATGTGTATCCTGCTACCGGAGCCATGGCAATCACGCTTAACTGCATGGGACTAGCATGCAGTTCCAATCTAGCTACAATAGGTATAAATGGCACTGTGAGGCCAGTCATAATCGCACCCAGCATGGCGGCAACAGAGTCGCGCTTGTATGGTTCCTGCGCTGCAACGGGTACGAGTTTCTTAAATACCACTTTTTGTAGTAAGCCCTTGGTTAATATGTGAAGTTCATCAACGAATGTATGGTTAACTAAAGCTGTTATACCTTGTCACAGACTGTTTCGCAAATGGCAAGAAACATATCATTGTAACAACGCATCAAAATCGGTATAGATGGCAATACTGCTATTTCTGTATATATGCGAAAGCCATAAATGATATACTGAACCTATGAATTTTGAATAACACTGAGGAGACTCATGGAAATACTAAAACTGTTGAAATACGATTCGAATGGGCTAATACCGGCTATCGCGCAAGATGCAGAGACGGGTGATGTGCTGATGGTGGCTTACATGAACGAAGCCGCTGTTAAGGCAACCATCGAAACCGGTAAGGCGACATATTGGAGCCGATCGCGGCAGAAGTTCTGGATAAAAGGTGAGAGCAGCGGACACTTTCAGATTGTGAAGAGTATGTATCTTGACTGTGATCAGGACTGTATACTGCTGAAAATCGACCAAAAAGGTGCTGCGTGTCACACTGGCTATCGAAGTTGTTTCTATCGCCGCGTGGAATCTTGTGGTAACGAGTTGATCTCAGAAGGTGAACCACTCGTTAATCCCGAAGAGGTATACGGAAAGAAGTAGTTTTTGCCGAATGGGCACCACATCGCAATTAGGCTGACAGTTTTATGTCAGCCTATAAGTATATGTGCATGGTGTAGTCAATAGCCGCTAGGCAGCAGTTATTGACAGCAAAGGAAGAGGAATAACGACATGGGTAACGTTAAACGCCTTCTAAACTATCTGCGTCCGTATCGAGTGCGGGTAATAATCGCTGTTCTGTTGATGGGATTTGTGACTTTTAGTCTTGTACCAATTCCATTGATGTTTGAACGGCTATTTGATGATGTATTTCCCCATAAAGACCTGAAGGGGCTACGCGATGTCGTCCTGATCTTTATTGTGGTGTATTTCGTGCGTGGAGTGGCATCATTTTCGCTGAACTACATCATTAACTGGTTGGGACAGCGGCTTGTTTTTGACCTTCGGTTCCAGAGCTACCGGCACCTAAACAGGTTAAGCCTCAGCTTTTATGATCAGCGGCAGACGGGCAAAATCATGGCTCGACTGCATGGTGACATAGAAGTCATCCAGCAGATGATGACCGGCGGTATTGTGACACTCATCACGGATATCGTCACGTTGTTCGCCGTAACTGGCGTTATGTTTTACAAAGACTGGCGACTAGCTTGTATCGCTGTAGCCGTTGTTCCATTTTACGTCATCAATTATAAGTTCTTTATTAAGTATATCCGTGAAGTGAGTATCGAACTTCGTGAGAAGTGGGATGCTATGGTTGGTATTCTTCACGAGCGTATCGCGGGGATCAACGTCGTCAAGGCGTTCGTTCGAGAAGACTACGAAACCGAACAGTTTATGAAAACTGTTAAAGAGAACTTCGATTTGGGTATGCGGCAGGTGCACCTTAACAGACGCTTAGGTTTAGGCGCCTCTGTATGCCGTTCTTTTGGAACAGCAGCCGTGTGGTACATTGGTGCCAAGTATGTCATTGGACGTGAACTGCAAGTTGGTGAACTGATCGCTTTTACAAGCTTTATGGGATATCTCTACGACCCTGCAGTGCGGGTCATTGACTTCAACATCGCCCTAGAGTGGGCAGGTGCGGCCATCGACCGTGTATTTGAAACCCTTGATACACGCCCTGAAGTAGATGATTCCGATGATGCCGAAATGCTGCCTGAAGTCAAAGGTGAGATTGAATTTCGTAATGTTACATTCCAATATCGACCCAACAGCCCCGTGCTTCACGACATAAACTTTAAAATCCATCCTGGTGAAACTGTCGCTATTGTGGGACAAAGCGGGTCAGGTAAGACTACACTTGTGAACCTCATCGCACGCTTCTATGATGTAAAGTCTGGCGAAGTGCTGGTAGACGGACATGACGTTCGCAAGGTAAAACTGGAGAGTATCCGACGCCACATCGGTATGGTGATGCAGGACTCCCTGTTGTTTTCGGTTAGTATTCGCGAGAATATCTCCTATGGTAAACGCAGTGCCACCCGAAAAGATGTGGTACGGGCCTCTTCAGAAGCTGACTTGCATGACTTCATCATGACACTTCCTGATGCCTATGACACCCGAATTGGTGAAGACGGTATTAAGTTGTCGGTTGGTCAGAAGCAGCGATTAAGTATCGCACGTGCCGTATTAACAGATCCTCGCATCCTAATACTTGATGATGCAACCAGTGCACTGGATAGCCAGACAGAAGCTCATGTGCAGGAATCGCTGGAGCACCTTATGAAGGGACGCACAAACGTGGTCATTGCCCACAGGCTGTCTACGATCGTCAATGCAGACCGCATCCTGGTGCTTCATGAGGGAAAACTAGTTGATCAAGGTACTCACGCAGAGTTGGTAGCGAGAGAGGGGATATATAAGGATCTATATGAGGAGCAATTTAAGTCAGCATTGGAGAATGTTGAGTAACTAACTTACCTGGTGGGAAGACTTAGTCTGCTGAACAAAGCTTCTTATAGAATCCAATCACTTTTTCGACATGGGCGCGTGTCTCCTTAAATGGGGGCACGCCTCCGTATTTTTTTACCGCCCCGCTTCCAGCATTATAGGCCGCCATGGTCAATATGATATGCTTCCATGAAGCCACGCCTTCACTTCCTACTTTTGAAGCATAATTACTAAGGTGACCACGAAGCAGCTTGATGCTGCCGTAGAGATTTTGTCTAGGATCTCGCGGGTTGCCCACGCCTAAGCCATTGGCTGTTCTTGGCATCAACTGACCGAGCCCAGTCGCACCTGCGCGGCTCACGGCATCTGGATTGAAGTGGCTTTCCGCTAAGATCATGGCGACTACTAAGCGGGGATCGACTCCAAATTTCTGGCTGTAAGAAAGTAAGCTGTGTGTGATGACTTCTGCTTGTTCATCCGTTAAGCGGGGATTGAAGCCCTTTATAGCTTTTAGATACGCTGGATACACTGGCATATAACTGGCGTTACCGAACCGGGAGCTGAGCTTCGTATTCGCTCGAACAACGGGTTTTGATGCAGCGATCTTTTTATTTGCCTTAGCTAGATTATCATGCTCAATGATCTGTTGTTCGCAGGCGTCTACATCCGTGGGAACAGAAAATCCCAAAAGACTATAACGACCTGATGCATCGCTCATGAGTAGTGCGCGGTATGATATTCCCATACGCGGCGCTGTTTGGTCAGCAGCAATCTTCACATCGTAAGTGACGGATGGCTTTGTTGTGCTTTGCAGGTTCATCAACTGAAGATTGTCGGGCAGGTCGCAAATACCAACAAGACGAACTTCATCTTCATACAGTGAACCACTGAGTTTATTGCGGAGTGATAGATAATCCTGAGCGGCAAGTTGAAGCTGCTGGCGGTTCGCAGCAACTGATGACAGTGATGGTTCAGCGAAAACCGCATGACCGGTTATTCCTGAACACAATACCACCAGTGATGTATAAGCTAGTATTCGTCTATTCATTCTGTGTATATTGACCGCTTCATGTAGAAACACCAATTGATACCAGTATACCAGTATAGAAGGATATAATGGTAGTAAGTGTTGTTCCGTTTGTATAGGCAAATGGGGTGACGATTGGAGTTAGTAATGAACCAAAGACTACCTGAATGGCTTAGGGTGAGGGCGCCTAGGCCTGACCATGCACCGGATGTTCATGTTGCTGTAGCTCAACGCGGGCTGCATACAGTCTGTCAAAGCGCTCGATGTCCTAACCTTAACGAGTGCTGGAGCAAGCATACAGCGACTTTTATGATACTTGGCGACGTGTGTACGCGAAACTGCCGATATTGTGCTGTTGCTACTGGTAAAGGGCAGGATGTTGATACTGATGAACCGCGGAAAGTAGCAGAAGCCGCACGTGACCTGAACCTCAAGCACGTAGTGGTAACCTCTGTAACAAGAGACGATTTGGCAGACGGTGGAGCCGAGCAGTTTGCTTTGACCATCAAGGAGATTCGAGCATTCGCGCCGGAGACGATTGTGGAGGTGTTGACACCTGACTTTAAGGGTGATTACGGTGCTTTAAAGATAGTGATGGATGCCGAACCCGACATATTTAACCACAATGTGGAGACCGTTCCCGACCTCTTCCCAGTCGCGCGTCCACAAGCAATTTACGAGCGATCACTGGATGTGCTGCTAGAGGCCAAGCGGCAGCGACCCGACGCATATACCAAAAGCGGAATCATGGTTGGCATGGGGGAGACCGAGCAGCAGGTTATTCAGGTCATGCATGATCTTCGCGAACACGATGTGGACGCAATGACCATAGGCCAGTATATACGTCCAACACTGCAGCACTTGGATGTTGCTGAGTATGTTCATCCAGAACAATTTGCTAGATACCAGCAGATTGGGGAGCAGCTAGGGTTTAAATTCGTAGCGTCTGCACCGCTTGTTCGCAGTTCATATAATGCGGCTGAGTTCTCCAAGCAACTTTGGGTTAACCGGAAGAATAAGGGCTAGATACATCATGCACACATCATGGCTGTCGACAAAATGGGGTGGAATTATTGCCTTGTTCAGCTATGTGTGCCTGTTTCCGCTGATTTGTGCCATAGGCATGAAGTGTGCACTGTGGTTTGATCAAGAAGCTCCTCCTGCACTTGTTAACTACATCCGAGCTCATTCCGGAATTGACCTGCGCATAAAGCGGATGTCGGTAGACTGGCTTGGTGGCGGGTTATCACTTCGCGATGTTGAGCTCTATGATAAGCTGCCTGGGCAGCCGCGGATTGTATATAGCCCAAAAGTCTCCATTCGAGGGCTGTATGAAAATCGCATATTGGTTAAGGTATTAAGGCCAAAACTTATACTCATACAAGATAAACAAGGCGTGTGGAATATTAAACGCGCCTTGCCGCTAAAAAAAGGCAAGCCGGGTAAAAAAGTAACAGAGATCACTATTGTCGACGGTGATTTCGGCTTGATTATGCACAAGAAACGTGTAAAACCGGCAATGCTGCATGTGTCAAAAATATACGGTAATATCTTAAACACATCAGGTGTAACCACTTTCACTGTTGACTCGTCGCCAGGTGCTAGTAAACTGCACGCACTAGGCAGCCATAGTAGTGAAGGTACACTCGTCAGTTATCAGCTGACGAACTGGCCCATGGATACAGTGCATGAATTTATCAGCTCCGATATAGTCAAAGCACAACATGCCATGGCAAGCACTTCTGGCCGAGTATGGGTAGGACACGGCCGTTATTCCGTTGATGGCAAGGGATTTATCGACACTCAAGCACTTTCGCTGAAGCTCAATAATAGGATGCAGCCGTTAGGCAAATCGAGCGGTGCGGTGATTTATGATCAGCATCATGTGCAGCTGGCAATAAAGCATAACTTAGCAGATGGTAAAGGGGAATCGGATGTACAGATTGCCTGGCATCCGAACTTCACTGTAGAGGGTAAAACAACATTCAAAGGCATCAACTCCGTCAAGCTAACGCGTGAACTGGGGATGCTGAGTAATATACCTCAGTTTGGCACCTCTTCCGGAAAACTAGCATATTCATTTGACCGCGAAGCAGGCTTGATACTTGCCGGGCCTGTGCGTTTTCAACACATCAGATGGAACGGATATGAAGCAGGCTCTGGTCAAGCAGATATCGCATATAAACGCAATACCTTGCGCATCGATAACGGCCGTTTTGTGGTAGGTAAAGCCGGCGTCCGACTTGACGGCTACATTCCATTCGATGGTAAGCCGATGCGGTTGTCAGCAAAGAGCGATGATCTTGAAATATCTCAGATAAAGACACCAATGAAGCTGCCGAAAATCACAGGCAGAGCTTCGGTGTCAGCCGGAATCTCGGGCTCTACTAAGGAACCAAAAGTTGATCTTCGCATTCAGGCGAAGTCAGTGAAATATCGAGGTTATGCGGCCAGACGAGTAGATGCAGCAGTAAACATCGACCGTAAGCAAGTCTACCTGCGTTCGTTGTGGATTAAAACTGATGTGGGACGAATCTGGGCCTCTGGACGCTACACTGTTGGTAACAAGAGAGTAGAAGCTCGGTATGGTGTAGAAGGCGTTCCAATAAAAACGCTGATTTCACCAGTTGCTGAAGGTCAAAAGCTTCGCGGTAATGTGTTCAGCACTGGGCGGATATCGGGCAAGATATCGCAGCCCGATGTATCTGCTCGCATTATGGCTTTGGATGTTCAGTATAATCGGCTGCAGTTGGATATGCTTAGCGTATACGCCGAGGTAAAGAACGGGAACCTTAGGTTTAACCAAGGAAATGCGCGAAGAACCATTGGATTGGCTCAATGGGATGGTGTTATCAATAAGGTTTACTCGCCAGCCCGGAGTGTAGACATCCGCGGGTATTTCAGTAATTGGGATATTGCTGAACTAGCTTCTATGGCCACGCCCGATGAACCGAATGAAGCGTTACCGGATGGACTAATAAGGGCTGAAGTGAACATAGTCGGGACCATACAGGATCCAACTGTCACGGTGCAAATGACCTCCAACAACATCACGTACGACGATGTGAACCTGAGGGATGTGGTGCTGGACGGATCATACAACGACAAGTTATTTCGAATCTATCAAGTATCAGGACGATTTCCAGACGGTGAGTTAAATGCATCGGGCGTCATACGACATGGTGCTGACTATCGCGTTGCAGGTACGTTCTCAGGGCTTGCGCTTCGAGCATTCCGACGATACCTGCCGAAAACACTGCCTCAAGATTTGGCTGGTCAAGCCAAAGCCGATTTCCGTGTGATGGGTACCGATGAGGGACCAAGGTTATCGGCTGATGTAGAGCTGAGCCAGGTGAGTTGGGATGGGCTCAGCATCGATAAGGCCAATGGTAAAGTCAGTATGGATAATGGAAAAGTGGCGATTGACAACCTCGGCGCAAATGCGTATGGCGGACGTATTGATGCTCCGCAGATCAATTATGCCATCGCAACACGTAAGTTAACGAGTATTGTTAAGCTGAGTGGTCTGGATGTTTCGGAGCTAAGCGCTGCTTTAGTGTCTGGACGGTGGATCAACCAGAAATGGCCCGAAGCTCGCAAAAACCTTCAGCAGCTTAATCCAGTAGCAGGCAAGTTATCATTGGTGACCAACGTTGAAGGTGAAGTCAACAAACTAGACTGGTATGCTACGCTTGACGCGAAGCAACTCATGGTTCGCGGTGTTGACGGCCTCAATGTCAACGTTGGTTTACGATCACGCTCAGATGGCTCGGTACAGTTGAAGCCGATTAGCTTGAAAGGGACTGGGATCAACATGACTGGAGAGGCCAAAGCAAGCGCTGAAGGGGCCCTCACAGGACATGTTGAACTTCAAGATCTCGACCTTAGTCGCCTGCAGCCTGCTTTTCCGCAAGCTGGTGTCCTGGCTGGTAACTTAAACGCGTTTGTGTCGATTGGTGGTACTACGAGCTCTCCGTCAGGAACACTAGTGTGTTCTGTGAAAGACCCAGCATATGGTGGAATAAAGCTTAAAAGCATTGCTTCAGATCCCATTAGTTTGGACAATGGAAAGATAACCGTACCGCGAATAGTGGTTAGCTTAGAGAACGGTCAAGCAACTATTAGTGGATATGTTCAGATGCCGTCGGAAACTCTAAAATGGTCAGACAAAGCTATCGTCGACATGAGTGTCGATGCACCTAAGCAAGAGCTGTCGTCGTTAATGAACTTAGTGAAGATGCCCGATGGCGTACGTGTTAAAGGTGACTGGTCAGCAGGAATCAAGTTAATTGGAAGTTTTGAAAAGCCTCAGTTGGCAGGTGGTATGAACTTATCGGACTGCACTGTCAGCGCGTATAACGACCAGATAGGTTTGAAAAACATCACCGCCAAGATTAGCCTTGCAGGGCAGCAGATCAAGTTAACCGATGCCTCTGCTGAACCAATCGGTGGGAGCGGACGATTACTGCTTGATGCCAGTATTGATAGTATCTTTGGTAAGTCACCACAAGTGAACTCCAAACTCACCCTAAACCAGCTCAGTATCGATCAACGAAATCTCTCAAAGAAGTTTAATGAACGGATACGCGGTGTGTTCGATGGATATGTAGCCATGGGGGGTACTCTGCAGCAGCCAAGGATATCAGGAAAGGTAGTGGCAAGCAAATTCGGGTTGTCTCTTCCTAATGGATTTGAGTTTACCAAAAGCGGAACCAAACCGGGCTTTGATCCTGCACTTGATGGTCTTCAACTCGTAATCAATAACGATGCGGAAGTGGAGCTGCCTAGGTTTAAGGCAAAAGGCGGTGGGCAGATTAGCCTCAACAAGCGGCTGTCAGATCCGCAGCTCCGAGGTGACCTTCACTTAAGTCAAGGACGGATTTTACTGCCGACAACCGTGTTTAATATCCAACCCCCGGCAGTTATTGCACTGGCGTATCCTGTGTCAGGGAACAATCCGTTTAATATTGACGTAAGTATGCGTGCTACGGCTATGGTAAGCGTCGCCTCATATGGCAGCAACGCATCACGCCATGAGGTTACTATGGAATTACAGGGACCACTGGGTGATGCTAGCTTAATGCAAGCCAGCTTCAAAGCAGATCCTGCTGATGTCAGCCAACAGGATATCTACGATTCTCTTGGATTAGGCATGATTAGGAATGTTGTTGGTGGGAAGAACAATGCCATTGGAAACGGTGTTGTTGACTTGGTAAGCAACCAATTTGTGCCTCAGTTACTGAATCCGATAGAATTGGGGTTAGAGGGCACTTTTCGTCTTCAAGAAGTGCACATCGGTTATCAACATGACCAGCCACTTTCCGTAACACTAGTGAAACAGCTTGGTTCTGGTTTCAGTCTCAGCTATTGGCGGCAGTTTGATAATATCAACGATCGATACGTGACGAAATTGAGTTATGAATTACCGCGTTGGTTAAAGGTGTCGCCTAGACTACGCCTTACAGCGTCTAGCGATGAGCAAAACATCATATCATATGGGCTGGAAGGCTCAATACGGTTCTAATGACCGTAAAATGAATGTAGTGAGAAAATATATACGACAGTGGAGGAACCGACCTGGAATGAGCGGTTATATAAGACGACTATTACCGATCGCAGCACTTCTATTTACCGTTTCTATAGCCATGGCAGAGCCTATAGTCAGTTTTAGTATTGTGGGCAACCAAAATGTTAGCCATGATGCTATTGTGGCACAGGTTGGTAAATTAGAGGGAACCGAGTTTACACCTGATGCGGCATCAGCTGCGGTTGATCAGATAAAGGCGATGGGCTTATTCAGCGCAGTATCGTATGATCAACAAGCAGTACAGGGCGGCATCGAGCTCATTATCAAAGTTGTCGAGTTCCCTAAAGTCAGCGAAATCAAGATTGTTGGAAATACTGTCTTTACTACTAAAGAAATCACAGATTCGCTGTTAACCAAACAGGGGCTGGTATTTAACCAGCAAAATGCTGTTAAAGACTATCGGGCGTTGGAACGCAAATACGAGGACAAGGGCAACATAGTTTTCGTTGAGCCCTTCAGTTTCGACCAGAATGACCCAAGCAAAATCACACTGCTTCTAAAGGAAGTTCGTGTAGAAGCTATCACCTTTGTTGGTCTTAAGAAAACAAAGAAGATGGTGATCCTTAGGGAGATGCGATCTAAGGTTGGCGACATCTTCAACTCGCAAACCATGCAGCAGGACCTTAATAAAATCCATGCTTTGCGGTTGTTTTCTGACCTCAGCTACACAAGGGAAATTGGTTCTGATCTAGATAAGATCAAGATCATCATTAATGTCACTGAGGATCGAGTAGCCAGCTTCAACATTGGAGCAGGTTATAACGCAACAAGCAAGTTGTTTGGTCTTCTGGAATATGAAGATCGTAACTTCCGTGGTATGGCTCATAAAATCAACGGTCGATATCTATTTGGCGGCGGTGCCTCCAAAGACAGTTTGGAAGCCTACTACACGATCCCGTGGATTGATAAGAAAGGAACCGAGCTGAGCATTGGTGCATGGGATAGTGCTTATAACCGGTTCGGAACAAGCCTTAACTCAACCGATAATACTACTGAAACTAATGGCTACTACGAACGACGTAAAGGTGCTAGCGTAAGTCTGGCTACTCCGCTGAGCCGCGCTGATACCTTACGGTGGACACTGCGGACACAAGGCACGGATTCGCACATCGACAATACAAGCACAGCCGAGTTCTTAGTGCAAGACAGCACAATCTATTCACTAAGTGCTGAATGGACACGCGATACCCGTGACTGGTCTTTTGAACCGGTAGGCGGCGGCT
>CAZFLA010000004.1:0-18615 GCA_964519405.1 uncultured bacterium | reverse complement strand
ACCTAAAGGCAGGATATGGGTTTGATGCACGCGACGTTCAGTATCAGCGGATTAAACTCAACCTACGCAGATATTACGCCATTGGCAAACGTCCGCCTATTGAAAAGACCGATATGCGCTCTGTAATAGCTACTCGTCTGCAAGCTGGGTATACAAACGGAACACTACCGTTCTATGAGCAATTCTTTGTTGGTGGCTCTGAAACACTGCGCGGTTTTGCTGAAGACAGACTTTGGGGATCTCGGATGTTGCTGTCATCAGTTGAGTTTAGGAAACCCGTTAGTAAAGCCTTATCGCTTGTGTTGTTCACAGATATCGGTGATGCATGGGGCGGCGATTGGCGCACCAGTGGATTTGCTGATTACAAGCAGCATGATAAATTCGAACCTGAGATAGGTTATGGATTAGGCGTAAGATTCCAGCTGCCAATTGGCACCATGAGGATTGATATTGGCTTTGGTGACGAGGGATCTCAAACACACTTTAGTTTTGGAAATGTCTTCTAAATAAGACAGCAAGGGGAGATAGCGAAATAATGATAATGCGTCACCCAATGAAGGTCATCGTATCGATAATGATGGTCTTGGGTATATCGATGGCAGTTCAAGCACAGCAGTTCGGAGCTGTAGATCTGGCGAAAGTCAACGAGTCACTCGTCAAGATGCGCAATGTTGATAAACAGATAAGTGATAAACATGCTCTCTTCCAGTTACAACTCGACTGGATGCAAGAGAACATGATGCTCACTAAAGACGAATACAAAGAGTACGTCACTATCAGCGCCGCTGCAAAACCTGACGACACTCAGAAAAGCCGTCTGGTTGCTTTGAAAGATAGCTCCAAGAAGCTTAGTGATGAACTGAATATACTTCGTCAGAAGAACCCGTTGACCGACACCGAAAAGCTGCGGCTTAATGAGCTGACCAGTATTGAGAAGGTGAATAAGGAGTATATTAACGACTACCGTAGTGATGCAACAGATCAATTGAAGCAATTTCAAGATAATTTAGAGCGCAAGCTGTGGCTGGATGTCAAAGCGGCAGTCAACGATGTGGCATCTAAAAAGAAATACACGATCGTCTTCTCGATATCACCAGAATCGGTGTTGTATTCAAGCAATGACATTACTGAAGAAGTGATTAAACGGCTTGGTTCTCAGAAATAAGCTGTTACATATCCTGACACTCGCATCAGTTATTGCTGCTTGCGGCTGCCAAAAGAGAAGTGAAGTAGCGCGTGTGCAGGTCTATATAGACCTGCCACGCGTTTTGTCTGAATATGGACAGCCTGTCAAATCTTCGAATGTCACTGCAGGTTACGCGAAACCTAAAGACAAACTGGCTGTCGTGGAGCCTGCGGTGCAAGCGAACCTTAGCGGCGCTTTTTCGCCTGTTGACGACAATACGGCAATGGGGTATGAGGCCCGCACGCGGCTGGATCGACTGACACAAAGACTACGGAAGTTAGAAGATAGTGCCTTAGCTGATGAGCGCCATCGGCTGGAACGGCTAGCATACGAGGAGTATGGTCCCGAATCCGAAAGAATTATGCAGAGCTACTATAGTCGGTTGTCCGATATCATTGCCCGTCATCGTCCAATACTAAACCAGACGCGTGTCAATGACGACGGATACAAAAGTTTAGTGTCTGAACGGACTGAGTTTTCCGACCTGCTGTTGCCTAAGCAAAAAGCAGCCGAAGGCGAATTTGCTGCTGCACTACAAAAATACGAAGAAGATTCCTTGCAGGCATCAATTCGTACAAGAGATAGTATTGTCACTCTGAACACTGATCTGCAAAGGCAGATCGACCAGGAGATGACACGGCTTGCTATGATTAGCGATAGTCGGGTGCAGTCACAAAGCGTATACGCGCTGGTTACGCAGCAGGAAAACCCATGGAAAAGTGAAGCATTTCCTTCATCTATTGAGCAATCATCAACGGTTATCGCGATGCCCATGATTATTCCGAAACAGTATCAAGTTGAGAAGTCAAGTTTACAGGATGTACTCACGAAGGTCGTCATCTTCAATATTAAGCAGCTTGCAGACCGAAAAGGTTGGGATGTGGCATGGAAGCCTGGTAAGAAAAGAACCGATGTGACACCTCAAGTGATCACCATGTTAAAAGGGGAGTGGAAATGAGTAAACAGTATCGTTTGTCTGAGCTAGCAGAGATGCTTCACGGAGAAATCATTGGTTCGGATGTTAATATCACGGGGTTATCAGCCGTTGAGTTATCCAGCAGCAACGACCTTACTTATGCAGAATCTAGTAAATACCTAAAACAAGCGTTGCAAACCCAATGCGCTGCAGTGATGGTTGGTGAACAACCCGATGAACCCGTAACAAAGCCGCTTTTAGTTGTTACTGAACCCAAACAAGCTTTTATCAGCTTGCTTAACATCTTTAGTCAACGTCCAAAACACATCACTGGAATACATCCTACAGCGACCATTTCTGATAATGCAACCTTGGGCCAAGGTGTATCAGTTGGGGCAAATGCTGTTATTGAAGACTATGTGACCATTGGTAATAATACTGTGGTATATGCAGGCGTATATATCGGTGTAGACACAAAGATCGGCAACGAATGTGTGATATATCCAAACGCAGTTATCATGGACGGGGTGACACTTGAAGACAGAGTGATCATCGGGCCTGGCTGTGTGCTTGGTGCGGATGGGTATGGCTACCAGTTCACAGGACGCGAGCATATGCGCATCCCGCATATAGGCGGGGTTTATATAGAATCCGATGTGGAACTTGGAGCGAGCGTGTGTATAGACCGTGCAAAGACCGGTAATACTCGAGTTGGTATGGGTACAAAAGTCGACAACCAGGTTCACATAGCTCATAATGTGCAGGTTGGTAAACTCTGCTTAATAGTCGCTCAGGTAGGCATAGCAGGCAGCTCCAAACTTGGTGATGGTGTGGTGCTTGCAGGTAAGGTAGGGATCACCGACAACATAACCGTCGGCGATGGTGCGATTGTAGGTGCATGCGCTGTAGTAAGCAGAAACATCGATGGCGGTGGGAGATACCTTGGTTATCCTGCTATCAAGCATTCCGAAGAGATGCGAATAGAGGCGGCAAGGATGCGCCTTCCCGAAATGCTAAAAAAACTGAGAGAACTCGAAAAAGCAGTTAACGAGATACAGAGTAAAATCAACGAATGAGACTACAAACGAGTATCGCGAAGTCGGTATCAATTCAAGGTTTAGGAATTCACACAGGGACTGAAAACACGGTAGTATTGCATCCTGCCCCAGCGGGTGCGGGGATATCATTCATCACACAAAATGGTGTTATTCAAGCTTCAGCGCACAATGTGGGAACAACCACAAGATGCACAACACTGGTGCAAGGCGATGCATCTCTCAGCACTGTTGAACATTTAATGAGTGCCGCATGGGGAATGGGCATAGACAATATGGCTGTTGAAGTGAACGGTTGTGAGATGCCTATACTAGATGGCAGTGCGGAAAGCTGGTGCAAAATTCTTGATGAAGCCGGTAAATGCCGGCAAGAATTGCCAATAGTTCGGCGCCGTCTGCGTGTTCCTGTTAAAATGCAATGTGGGGATAGCTCTGCGTGGGCTTTCCCGGCTGACTGCTATTCAGTTAGCATGACTACATACTTTGACCACCCAATGATAGGGTTACAAGCTGAGGATGTAGTGTGTGACAAATTGGATTACCGGGCTGAGGTCGCTTCTGCACGCACCTTTGGATTTATAGAAGAGGTGGAGCAGTTGCTAGCAGCAGGCTTGGCAAAAGGTGGTAGTCTTGACAACGCATTGGTTATCTATCGTGATAGATATAGTTCACCGTTGCGGTACCACGACGAAGTGTTAAGGCATAAACTACTAGATATGCTGGGCGATATGAACCTTATTGGCGGACAAGCCAATGTTCACGTCGTAACGGTATATCCTAGTCATCGCCTCAACACAGCACTAGCGCGGGCGATCCTAGATAATTCTGAGATAATCGAACCGTAAACTGGAGGATGTTATCATCATGGCAAACTATCTCTACGATGTAGAGTATCTAAAGACGATCTTACCACATAGGTTTCCTATGCTGTTGGTTGACCGCATACTGGAGATGGATCCTGGTAAGAGAGCTGTAGGGCTCAAAAATATAACCGTCAATGAGGACGTATTCAACGGCCACTTTCCGCAAAAAGCGATTATGCCTGGCGTATTACTGCTAGAGGCGATGGCTCAGGTTGGTGGTGTTATGTTGCTGGCATTACCTGACCAGAAAGGTAAACTGACGTTTCTCACTGGTATAGACAATGTGAAGTTCCGAAAACCTGTAGTGCCTGGCGACACTCTCATTTCTGAAGTTACCGTGCTGCGTTTCCGCGGACGCAATGGAAAAGTGAGTTGCATCGGAAAAGTGGATGGCGATGTTGTTGTTGAGGCTGAGATGATGTTCTCACTAATTGATCCTCCGGCAGTAGAGCCAAATAAACAAGATGATGAAGAAGAAGGCGGCGCAGAGTAGTGAGTACTGATTCAGGTTTACCAAACATCCATCCTACAGCGGAAATTCACCCTACCGCTGTTATCCACCCCATGGCAACTATTGGCGCCAATGTAAAAGTGGGCCCATTTTGCTATGTCGGTCAGGACTGCAGCATTGGGGAAGGCACCATCCTAAGGTCACAGGTTGTCATTGATAAATGGACAACCATCGGCAAGTTCAACCAGATACATTCATCAGCAGCCCTAGGCGGTGACCCGCAGGATACCAAGTATTCAGATGAACCTACATCGCTTGTCATTGGTGATTACAATATCATTCGCGAATTCGTAACGATCCATCGTGCGACCGGTGAAGGGTGTTCTACAACCATTGGTAATCACAACATGATCATGAGCTACTGCCATATTGGACACAACTGTACTGTTGGTAACCACATCAACATTTCCAACCAAGCAGGGCTTAGCGGGCACGTTGTGGTTGAAGACAATGTTGTGTTTGGCGGTATGGTTGGTGTTCACCAGTTTACCCGTATAGGCAAGCTTTCGATGATTGGTGGAATGTCCAAGGTTGTGCAGGATGTACCTCCATTTATGTTGGGTGATGGACGTCCATTGGAAATCTTGGATCTAAACACGATTGGTTTACGACGCAACCAGATTGATTCCGCTACCCGGGCTGGTCTGCGACAAGCGTATAAATTGCTATACCGCAGCAAGCTGAATATGTCGCAAGCGATTGATGCCATTGAAGAGGTCATCGAGCCTAGTCCAGAACGCGATTACTTGCTTGACTACATGAAAGGCATTCGCAACGGATTTGGCGGACGTGCCCTAGATCCTCGCCGACAGAAGTAGAATGCCAACTCTGTTTTGTTCTGCGGGTGAAGCCAGTGGAGATGGGGCCTGTGCAAGGCTAGTCCATAAAATCTACGATCTTTATCCGCAGATGCGGTTTGTGGGAATTGGCGGAAGCAAACTTCGGCAGGAATCTGTCGATGTATGGTATGACACCAGTCGGTGGGGAACCATTGGGTTTGTCGAAGCTATCCAAAGACTTCCTTTAATCTGGATGATATCGCTGTTAGTAAGGGCTAGATTGTACATCACACGCCCAGATGCATTACTGCTGGTCGACTACGGTGCTTTTAATACACGTTTGGCACAGTGGTATAAACGTTGGGTTGGTGGTGCAGTTTATTATTACTATCCACCAAGCAGCTGGCGTAAAAATCCCACTTCAAAGTGCGATCTCGCACATTACACCGATCTTGTTATAACCCCTTTTCCTTGGTCAGAAACACACCTCAAGAGTAATAAAGTTGAGGCACATTTCCTGGGCCATCCTATGCTAGACACACTGAATGATGTGACACCACGGAAACAATTTCTTGAGTCAATTGGTATAGACAATAACAAGGTGTTGATTGGCTTATTGCCAGGCAGCAGACATCAGGAAATTCGGCATAATCTGCCAGCGATGCTTCAGGCGTTCAAATACCTGCAGCAGCACCATCCTGAGGCCGTTGCAGTAACCGCTATTGGCAATGATAAGGAGTTCAGATGGGTTCAGAAACTGTGCAGTAACGCCGGAATTCCCGTAGTCGCGAGCAATAAAGCTCACAGCTTAATGAGTGCATCAGATCTACTATGGAGCTGCAGCGGTACCGCAACACTCGAAGCTGCGGTGATCGGAACTCCGATGATTATTATGTATCGAGGATCAAAACTGCTAGAGTTTGAATATAATCTGCTGAAGAATAAAATCACTATGTTTGGTATGCCGAACTTAATATGTGAGCGCAAAGTGATACCTGAGCTAGTGCAGAGCGATGCGAGCCCCGCAAGATTGCTTGCGGAGAGCGAAAACATATGGCCTGAAACCAAAGGCGCAAACGCTCAAAAAGAAGCGTTTTATGAAATACGAGCTGCATTGGGTCAACCCGGTGCGACTTTGAGGGCTGCCGAGATGATTGTTCAGCACATGCAGAAGGCTACAATGAGGAGCATTTCTACGTCTAAGTGAATAATAATAGATTGGATAAAACACTAAAAAAAGAGCTGTGGCGAGGCATGAAACCGCATCTCAGGTTCGTCATCTTGGGCCTGGTATGTGCGGGGCTTGCCCAGCTTATCAACATTAGGATCCTTACTCAGACCAAGTCAGTGGTCGATGCTTCCACTATTAGCAAAGATATTAGCATACTTAACCGAACCTGTCTTATCGTGCTTTTTGGTTTCTTGCTGAAGTTTGTGTTTACGTTCGGACATATGTATTGGCTGCAGTTAGCTACCAACAGGTTCACGAAAGACCTGCGTGACAGGGTATTCACACACCTACAGTCGCTGCCACTAAGCTATTACAGCCAACGGCGAACTGGCGGGTTGATATCGCTCTTAACTAATGATATCAACGCCATATCAAATGGCGGCAACCTGCTTAAAGATATGGTAGCATCACCAGTTGGAGCCGTCGGCGGATTAGTGATGCTCTTCTACTATTCCTGGAAGCTGGCGCTTATTGCGTTGTTCATTGTGCCATGTATGGCTTGGACTATCCGGCTGATTGGTAAGCGAATCCGCAAGATTACAGCGATATCGCAGCGAAGACTTGAAGATGTAACTGCTACTATGCAGGAGTGTATTGCTGGTATCCGTGTCATCAAAGCATTTACTGCTGAACCGCGCGAAATAGACAAGTTCAAGCAACAGAACTACAGCGCATATCGAGCGACGATGCAGGGCGTGGTGGCGATGGCCACACTGAAGCCATTAGTGGAACAGATCGGAGCTATTGGTATCGCGTTCGTATTGTGGATGGGCGGCCGGCTGATTGTTGAGAATCAGCTGACCTTTGGTGACCTTGCCTCATTCTTGTTGATGTTGAACTTGGTCGCACAGAGTATGCAGCAGATCGGTGGCTTGAATAGCACGATGCAGCAGGTATTGGCTGCCGCGGAGCGTATATTCCGCGATATCATCAATCAGCCTGCCGACGACCTTGATGATCCGAAAGCTCAGCCGATGCCACTAATCAAAGGTGATATCTGTTTTGATCACGTCTGTTTTTCCTACAATCAGGACACAGAGATACTGCGTGATGTGTGTTTCTCTATGAAGCCTGGAAGCATGGTGGCACTGGTTGGTCCCAGCGGATCAGGCAAAAGCACCATGGCAGACCTCATACCAAGGTTTTATAAACCGACAAATGGCCGCGTGACGATCGACGGGATAGATACTAGGCATGTGTTGCTCTCGTCGCTGCGTAAACAAATCGGCATAGTGCCGCAAGAAACTATGTTATTTGCAGGTACTATCCGGGACAATATCGCTTATGGGTGTCCGTCGGCTACAGATCAACAAGTTATCGATGCTGCGATTGCGGCGAATGCGCATCTGTTCATCGAACGTATGCCCGAGGGATACAATACAACTGTTGGTGAGCGCGGATTAAGGGTGTCAGGCGGCGAACGTCAGCGTATCGCGATCGCAAGAGCCATACTGAGCGACCCGCGTGTATTAATACTTGACGAAGCAACAAGCTCACTCGATACCGCATCTGAGAAACTGGTGCAAGACGCCCTTGATAAGCTCATGCAAGCTCGCACGACGCTGGTGATTGCACACAGACTAAGTACCGTCATCAATGCAGACCTTATATTGGTTCTCGATAGAGGAAAAGTTGTAGAACGCGGTACTCATGCAGAGCTCATGGAGCTAGGTGGTATATACGCTGGCCTATTTAAGACCCAGTTTAGTTAGGAAATGTGGTAATGGATAAAAAAGACGAAAAACCTGGGCTGTGGGAACGTAATCGCCCCCGAGTGTTGTCGGCGATCATTTATAACTTGGCAAGATCTATAGTTCGCACTATCAAGATCAATATCATCAACCCGCCCCCTTGCCTAAAGGGCGAGCCGCATGATGGGATGATACTTCTGGGGTGGCATGGGCGCTCTATAATCCCCGCATATGTGTTTACAGGTAAGGGATTTTTGGCTTTAATCTCGCTGTCACGCGATGGGGAGATTCAGAACCACATATTTCAACGCTTTGGCTTCAAGACCATTCGAGGCTCCACGGGCCGAGGTGGGTTAAAAGCTGCGCTGATGGCGTCCAAACGGGTACGTGACGGTGAAGTGTTGTCATTTACTCCAGATGGCCCGAGGGGGCCGATATATCAGGCTCAGATGGGTGCGTTGATCATCGCGCAAAAATCTGGTCGGCCTATCTACTGTGCTGGTAATGCTGCGAACCCTGCGAAGTTCATACCGACTTGGGATAAATACATGATTCCAATGCCATTTGGCAGAGCCGAATTCGTGTTCGGTGATGCCATATGGGTACCTGCGGATGCCGATGAACAGGAACTTGAAGCCATTCGTAAGAATGTACAGAATGAACTGAATAGGCTTCAACAGGAGGCTGAAGACAGAGTGGGGTTGAAGTGATCATATTCCTTTATAACCTCTTGCTGCTAGTCTGCAGTCCGTTCCTGGCAATATGGCTGGTTATCCGGCTAGTCAACGGAAAAGGGCGTAAAGGTTGGTTCGCCCGGTTAGGCTTTTTACCAAAGCATCCCGAAACGGATGAGGAACTAATATGGGTTCATGCCGTTTCGGTCGGCGAAGTCATCGCGGCTCAGCCGTTACTAAAGGTCATTCGGCAGAATAAACCAGATGCCAAAATCATGATCACATGCCTCACCGATTCTGGGTATACCACGGCTTTACCACTCATCGGCAAGCTGGTTGATACGGTGTCTCAGTTACCGATTGACTTGTGGCCATGTGTCAGTCTTGCCATCAAGCGAGTGCGGCCGAGTGTGTTGATATTGATGGAGACCGAAATCTGGCCGAACCTGCTGACTTGCGCACATGGGTATGGCGTGCCTATCATGATCGCGAATGGACGTATTTCCGACAAAAGCTTGCCTCGATACAAGTCATTTAAACCACTTATTGCTGATGCATTAAGCAAAGTTGATATCATCTGCACTCAATCGGAGAAAGATGCTGAACGCTATGTAAGCATCGGGTCACCAAAGCAACATGTGCGAACAACTGGCAATACTAAGTTTGACGGTGCTGCTGGAAACCTCGATATAGACATAGCGGATTTCCGTAAGCAACTTGGTTTACCGGAAACTGGGCCAGTTGTGGTAATAGGAAGTACACGAGCCGCGGAAGAAGAACAAATTGTTGGCGATGCTTACTTGCGGTTGACGCAGCAGTATCCCGATTTATGTATTGTATGGGCACCGCGTCACCTTGAGCGGAAATGCGACGTAGCTGCCACATTGGCTAGTAATGGGTTCACACCATGGATGCGCTCTGACGGAACACCAGATCAGCCCAAACAGCAAATAATTCTAGATACTTTCGGAGAGCTTGCCAAAGTGTATGCGGTGGGTGATGCGGCTGTGATTGGCGGCAGTTTTGTGCCGTTAGGCGGACAAAACCTACTTCAAGCATTAGCCTATGGACTTCCTGTAGTGCATGGCCCATATATGCAAAACTTCCGGGATATTGCAGCTATCTGTATGACAAATGGATTAAGTGTAACCGCTAAAGACGCCGATGAGTTGGTTCAGGCACTCACACGAATACTGAGCGATGATGCCTTAAGGGCATCAATCAAGCTCAAGGCTCAAGAGGTTATCGCTCAGAATGCGGGTGCTTCTCAGAGGCTTTATGACGCCATGACGGCCATGATGTCAAGAAGCCGATAGCGAACAACACCGCAAGGCTGCCAAAGTCACCAAGCCTTGAGTAGAGAGTTCGCGTAGATAACAGTGTTACTCGGTCGTTGAAGCTGCATCCCTGATATTTAGGCGTGACACGGATGATGCGTCCGGTAGGGTTGATAAGTCCTGATATCCCAGTGAGAGAACTACGTACCAGCCATCGATGATGTTCTGCTGCACGCAGAATACTGAACTCAAAATGCTGACGTGCGGCAGGGGATCCGCCAAACCACGCGTCGTTGGTCACCACACAGAGAAGTTTTGCTTGCTTCTGCACCATCTGTAAACTGACCCACGGGATGATGCTTTCAAAACAGATTGGTGCGCCTATCCGATACTGTGTGAGTACATCGCTGGAAGTGCCTGCTGTGCGATCGCCGAAGTTCGCGCCAAAGTTCGATACCCACGGCATCTGCTTACGAAAAGGGATATATTCACCCCAAGGAACTAGGTGCTGCTTGGCGTAATGAGTCATCACCCCTTTATCATATGCACTGACGGCGTTGTAGCTCTTTTCGCCGTTCATCCAACCACCGCCAGCCACGATTGTGAGGCCGTGTGTCGATATGTCAGTGAAGCCCTCATCTAGCATCCCAGGAAACATGTCCGGCAAATAAGACTCTGGATATACCAATAAGTCACTATCCATATTACGGGCTATCTGAACACCCTCACGCGCCTTATCGAGTATCTTTGGGATGGTTTGAAACTCAGGAGTATGAGTTACTTCGATATTTGGCTGTATGACAGTGACGCGAATAGTGGGACCATCAGTATATTGATGATGAAGTGTATACACTCCATACACCATGGCTGCCACCAAAATAACAAACACAGGGGTTGCCGACTTATAAGATTTGGTTGCGTACATCTTCGCGATGGTGCAGTTGACTGCGATAATGAGTGCGCTTAGCCCCCATGATCCCAATAATGATACACTCTGCAGTGGAACTAAACTGCGGCTTTGGGTAACAGCAAGCTGCCCCCACAGAAAACCCATAGAACCGGCACTGCGCAGCAACTCAAAGCTAGCCCAGAGTGCGCCGGCTAGTATGGCACTATACCACTTTTGCGATGAAGCGAGTTTCACAACAGCAGCAAACAACCCTATGAACAACGCTTCGATAAATATACAAAAACCCCACGGTATAAGCCCCATCCACATGTGATCGGCATACCGTCCAACAAATGTAATCAGCCACGATATATGTAGTCCAAAGAACCACAGTCCCCATACCAAACCGAGCTTGGCAGCCTCACGTCCATTGCGTGAAGCTGATATCGCCAGCATGAACGGCACTAGCCCGAACCATGCGATGACACCCAGCCCGAAGGGTTGGTAAGCCAACTGCATCACTGCCGCGCTCAACGCCACACTGACATACTGGGGATTAAACTTTAATGGTCTTTTGGGAGGTAACTTCACCGTTTATACCGCGGGTCCATAGGTATCATCTTTTTCAATCGATTGATCTCATCACGTAATGTGGCTGCCTTTTCAAACTCCAGTGATTTCGCAGCTTGTTTCATCTCTCGCTCCATATCTTGTATGGCGAGGTGGATGTCCTCAGACGATGCATGTTCACCTAAGGTATGCGAAGGGGTATCTGTGGGATGAGCTTCAGCGGCCTTGTCGAACCTGACCACATCACGAACAGCTTTCACAATAGATTGAGGCACAATATTGTTATCTTGGTTAAACTTCCGCTGAACGGCACGTCTGCGATTTGTTTCGTTGATGGCCCGTTCCATACTCCCCGTTATGTTGTCAGCATATAGGATCACTTGACCGTTTACATGACGGGCAGCTCGCCCGATTGTTTGCGTCAGAGCCGTTTCGCTGCGGAGGAAACCCTCTTTGTCGGCATCCAGTATCGCCACCAAAGAGACTTCAGGAAGATCGAGCCCTTCGCGCAGCAGGTTAATACCAATGACGACATCATACACGCCCAATCGAAGATCACGCAGGATTTCCTGCCGGCCGATGGTATCAACATCACTGTGTAGATAGTTGACTTTAAGCCCTAATTCTTCAAAATACTGAGTGAGTTCCTCACTCATTTTCTTTGTGAGTGTGGTAACTAGAACGCGCTCACCAAGTTCCGAACGCTTGTTGATCTCTTCAACCAGGTCATCTATCTGGCCTTTAACTGGCCTTACGATAACCTCTGGGTCGATGAGGCCGGTTGGGCGTATCAGTTGTTCTGCTACAACCTGACTTTGGCGTTTTTCGATAGGACCCGGAGTCGCCGAGACGTAGACTATCTGGTGCGTGAGCTGCTCGAACTCGTCGTATCGCAGGGGGCGATTGTCGAGTGCCGACGGTAAACGAAATCCGTAGTTTACCAGCATCTCTTTACGCGCGCGGTCGCCGTTAAACATACCGCGTATCTGCGGCACCGTCTGATGGCTTTCGTCAATGAACATTAAAAAATCTTTAGGGAAGTAATCGAGAAGAGTATACGGACGTTCTCCTGGCTTTCGACCGTCGAAATACCGAGAGTAGTTCTCAATGCCGCTGCAAAAGCCGATTTCCTTCATCATCTCGATGTCGAATTCTGTTCGTTGACGAATGCGCTGGGCTTCTATCAGCTTGTCTTGTTCTTCAAAGATCCGCACTTGCGTTTCCATTTCGCTGCGAATGTCTTTGATAATCACATCCATGCGGTCCCAAGGAGTCACATAATGCGTTGCGGGGTAGATGCTTGCTTGATCAAGCATCTCTAGAACCTCACCCGTGATAGGGTTCAACGTGACAATACGCTCTAGATTGTCTCCAAAAAACTCAACACGTATACAGGTATCATCGTCAGCAGGGGTGATATCCACCACATCTCCGCGAACCCTGAAACTACCACGCTCATTTGTGAAGTCGTTGCGATGGAACTGCATTTTTACTAGGTGGCGCAGTGTTTCGTCAAAGTCATACTGTTCACCGACGCGTAGAGTTAATCTTTGTGAGGAATACTCTTCAGGATCACCTAAGCCATAT
Organism: uncultured bacterium; assembly: GCA_964519405.1. GTDB lineage: Bacteria > Armatimonadota > HRBIN16 > HRBIN16 > HRBIN16. The sequence goes on along the minus strand of CAZFLA010000004.1, from coordinate 5,386 downwards.
ATGCAACTTACAGAGGCGATGATCACTGTATCGCGTCGTTCTAGAACGCTTTGGGTGGCAGCATGCCTTAGCCGATCGATCTCATCATTGATAGAAGAATCTTTCTCAATAAATGTGTCGGTTTGAGGGATGTAAGCTTCCGGCTGGTAGTAGTCGTAGTATGATACGAAATACTCGACACGGTTCTCAGGAAAGAACTCGCGAAACTCCTGACAGAGCTGCGAGGCCAAAGTTTTGTTATGTGCGAACACTAGGGCAGGACGCTGCAGACGCTGAATAACAGATGCCATGGTGTAAGTTTTACCGGAACCGGTGACGCCTAAAAGCGTTTGGTAATGATTGCCAACATTGAGACTATCTACCAGCGTTTGGATTGCGGTGGCTTGATCACCACGCGGCGTAAACTTGTTATTAAGCTGAAAGGGTTTATAAGTGTCCACATCTATTATTCTACATCATTCCATTATAAGGTTCGTATGGAATATTAGCTTGCTAGGTTATAGAAGGGAACGGGGCGTTCATCAGAGCATTTCATTTGAGAAATGCTCTGATGTAAATATCGCGTGTGACGCGGTTAGTTCGAAACCTTGAAGCGGACATATACTACATCGCCGTCTTTTACGACGTAGTCTTTCATTTCCAGCCTAATAGCACCGGCTGATTTTGCAGCTTCCCAGCTGCCAAGTTCCTTCAGTCTTTCGAAGTCTACAACCTCAAGCCTGATGAAGCCGCGGGCGAGGTCGCTGTGAATTCCACCAGCACATTCCACAGCGGTGCTGTGTTGGCGAATGGTCCAAGCATGAACTTCACTTTCACCGCAGGTGAAATATGTCATATAGCCCAATGCCGTGTAGGCGGCCCGGATGAGAACAGCGCGGGCGGGTTCAGTTAACCCCATTGCTGACAGGTATTCCTGCTCCTCTTCTGGTGCGACTTGTGCAATATCACTCTCAAGTGTGGCGCACAGGCAAAGCATATCTTGCTTGCGCTCACTGCAATATTCACGCAACTCATCAAGCTGTTCGGAGTTTTGGGTGACGTGGTCTTCATCTACATTTGCAACTACAATCAAGGGCTTCTGGGTAAGGAACGTAAAGCCCTTGGTGATCTTGTCGTGTTCAGGATCGATATGGGCGTTGCGCAGGGGAATTTCTTGATCGAGTATCTCTTTGAAAGCTGTTAAAGCCTCAAGTTCGGCTTGATCGGCAGGGTTGTTCTTACGGATCTTTAGTGATTTCTGAAGACGCTCAAGCCTCGTTTCGATAAGTGTTAGGTCAGCAAGCAGTAACTCCTCATCTACTTTTCGAGCAGCAGACACGGGGTCAACGGTGCCGCTAAAGGCATCAACAACGTGCAGCAGCGCATCGGTTTGGCGAATACCGCTGAAGAAGTCGGAACCAAAGGATCCACCGCGGCTGTCACTGCTGATTCGTGCTGCGCCATCAACAAACTGAACTGTGGCAGGTGTAATCTTCTTGGGATGGTAAACATCAACCATGAAATCGAAGCGAGGGTCTGGAACAACCACAGCACCCTGAACGGCACCAGGTACTCCAGGAAGGCTGCCTGAAGGTGCTCCCCTAAGCAGTGCCTGGAAAAGTGTTGTTTTACCTGACTGGGCTAGCCCAATAATGCCGACATTCATACTATTACTTTGTTTGCTCCTGATTTTCGTATATATACTGCACAGGTGGAATTTTAGTGTGCTTGTAACGGCCCCAGGCGAACCACCACAACGCAACGCACAGGATGATAATAATGACCATCTTCTTGCTGCTGTTTGACTTATCATCGCCATATTTAGGGGGGATTTTCGTTGCCATAACTATTCCATTTTAACACAAAGCCCCGATTTACCATCCGATGAAGGAAAGAAGCAAGGCCATGTCGTAAAATGAAGAGATCAGAACCATCTGAGGAGGTATAATAATGCAACGGATAGGTATGCTCCTAAAAGTGAAACCGGAAAAGCTCGAAGAATATAAGAAGATTCATGCCAACATTTGGCCGGAATTGATCGCAGAACTGCGGGCTGCAGGTATGCGAAACTATAGCCTGTGGATGACCCCAGACGGCACAGAGTTTGGATATGTAGAATGTGAAGACTGGGCTGCGACGTGTGCATATTTGGATAAGTCCGAAGTGCACACTCGATGGCAGGAATATATGCAAAACTACCTAGATTGCCCCATCGATGAAGGGCAGGGTGGTCAGCCCGTTACCATGCTGGAAATGTCTTTCCTCATGGAATAAGCTCCGCAGGGGGCGGTTTGCCCCCTGATATTAATGTAGTCAGAGAAGGTCGGTTTACACCCAATTGCTGGTGATACCCGGTATATTCACAGCACTATCATAGGAGGCATCATATGCCTGAATGGGTTTACGCTGTCATCGGCTTTGTCGTAATAACTGTTATCTTAACCACGTTCGTCCAACATCAACGAAACTCGAGTTGGCAAGGGACGGTGCAAGAAATCCGCGAACATGCTTACCTAGACAACAACGATGTTCATCAAGAAGAAATCCACATCCTCTGCATTCTCGATACCGGCCGCAAAAAGAAGATTGTCTGCAGCAAATACGCATACCAGAAAATGTATTCAGACTTGAAGGTGGGCGATAAATTGTCCAAGCTCAAAGGTGAATATTCGGCCAAAATCATCCGGTAAACTCGTTATCAATACCAAATAACACGCGTCTTGTTTATGGCAGTATGACTGGCAGCTATGTGCAGCACATCCTTGTTCCTAGTCATGGTCGTATATGTTGCTGTGTACATCGGCGGCCATCACGAACTGTGTGTGCTAAAATGATTATTAGTATACTAGTATAAGCCATGCGTTGGCGCTGTGAGGATAACTGCTTTATGCCTACTGCTGTAGGCGTTTCTTTTAAACGAGTTGGTCGGTGTTATTGGTTCTCTTTAGGAGATATGACGCCCGATAACCTTCCTGAAGGCACGTCCGTTGTCGTTGAAACACAACGAGGTCTTGAGGTTGGTTCTGTTCGTATTAAGGCTACTGAGGTTGATGAAGCAGACCTTCAGTCGCCTTTGAAGCCGATCATGCGCATCGCCAACAATGCAGATAGACTGCGCGAGCGGGAGAACCACCAGGCGGCTATGACGGCATTAGAGGCGTGCAAGGAGCGTGTTGCTCAACACAGCCTGCCTATGAAGCTTGTTCGAGCTGAGTACACCTACGATCGGTCTCAGCTTACTTTCTTCTTCGTCGCTGATAATCGAGTGGACTTCCGTGAGTTGGTACGTGATCTGGCATCTACATTCCGAACCCGCATTCAGTTACTGCAGATTGGCCCCCGAGATCAAGCAAAAATGTTAGGCGGTATGGGGCTTTGCGGCAGAGGACTATGCTGCGCCACTTTCTTGTCGGACTTTTTGCCGATTTCGATGAAAATGGCGAAAGATCAAAACCTGTTTCTTAACCCAGTCAAGTTTTCGGGCATTTGCGGTAAATTACTGTGTTGCTTGAAGTATGAACATGAAACATACTGTTGTATGCGCAAGGGGATGCCGCGAATTGGGCAGACTGTGACTACCCCACAAGGAGACGGCGTTGTTCAGGATATCAGCATCTTGAAGCAGCAAGCGTCGGTTTTGGTGGGCAATGAGCAGCCTGTGTGGTTTGAATGCAAATCACTGCACTGGTCAAAAACCAGCGACGCAGAGTATCAAGATGATGCTGATGAGGAGGCTTACGATAATCATGCCGATTTATGAGTTTGAATGCAGCGAGTGTCATCATGTTTTTGAAGAGCTGCTGCCAAATACCGACATCAGTCAGGTGAAGTGCGAAAAGTGCTCTAGTGCTGATGTTCATCGACTGCTAAGTCTGTTTGGTATCGGTAAACCATCACCAAAAAGTTCATCTTGCGACCAATGCTGTTCATCGGGCGACGTTCCGGCATGCGCTGGCAGCGGATGCTGCGGCTTGAATCACTAAAAATGAATATTTGTTAATCGGAGGATAACTGCCACCCTATGTCTCGCGATAAGAGCTATATCACTACCCCTATATATTACGTGAACAGTGCTCCGCACATCGGCAATAGCCTAACAACTATTGCATGTGATGTCATTAACCGGTATCGTCGGATGAAGGGGATGTCCAGTTATTTTCTAACAGGTACTGATGAGAACGCACTGAAAGTAAGCCGTGTTGCTGACGAAAAGGGCATTGGTCGACAGGAATTCGTCGACCAGCTCTCTGCAGAGTTCAGGAAATCATGGCACGAAATGCACATCGAGTTTGATGACTTCATCCGTACCACGGAGCCGCGTCATAAACGAGCTGTGCAGGAAGTATTTTCACGCTTGAAAGAATCGGGCGATATCTACCTTGGCAAATACGAAGGTTGGTACTGCGTCAGCGATGAAACATTCTTCGCAACAAGTGATGTTGCTGACGATCACTGCTGCCCTAATGCTGAGTGCCGCAAACCACTTCAGTGGGTTGAGGAGAGTAACTATTTCTTCAAGCTGTCTGCATATGGCGATCGGCTGCTGGAATACATCGAGGCTAACCCCAATTGGCTAAGCCCTGAGTTCAGAAAGAACGAAGTGATCGCCTATGTGAAGCAGGGACTGCGGGACCAAAGCATCACAAGAAGCAACCCTGGCTGGGGCATTGAAGTTCCTGGCGAGTCCGACAAAGTGATCTATGTATGGTTTGATGCGCTCATCAACTATATTTCGGCCATCGGTTGGCCGGATAACATGGATGAGTTTGCGAAATGGTGGCCAGCAGATCACCTCATGGGTAAAGAGATTTTCGTGAGGTTCCATGCCACGTTATGGCCCGCAATGCTGATGTGTTTAGGCCTGCCAATGCCGGAGCATGTTTTCGGTCATGGCTGGTGGACTGTCGGCGGCGAAAAAGGCAGTAAGAGCAAGGGCAACCTTCCGCATCCTGTGGATTTATCACGCACATTTGCGGGGCTTAGCGAGAGCACGATGGATGTCGCCGTCGATGCTGTTAGGTATCTGCTGTGCCGTGAGATGCAGTTCGGGCTAGACAGTGAGTTTACAGAAGATCACTTTGTGGATAGGTACAACAGCGACCTCGCAAATGACCTCGGAAATGTTCTTAACCGAACTCTGAACATGATTCATAAATACCTAAATGGTGTGGTGCCAGAGGGCATTACTTACAGTGCGGAGTTGAGCGAATTGGCCGCTCAGATACAGGCAGATATGAGTACTGAGTATGACCAGTTTAAGCTGAACGTCGTTCTGGAGCACATCTGGCGAATGGTTAGCCGCCTTAACAAGTTTATCGATGAAAGCGCACCGTGGAGCCTTGCCAAGCAAAACAAGATGGACGAATGTGCAAGTGCTTTAGTCAGCGTGATTGAAGGTGTGCGTCGT
>CAZFLA010000003.1:36429-78409 GCA_964519405.1 uncultured bacterium | reverse complement strand
GCTTCGCCTTTGGTGCGGATCATGGCAGCACCTTCGCCGCAGCGTCGGAGTGCTTCGCCTAGATTGCGGCAGCCGCAGACAAATGGCGTTTTGAAATCATGTTTATAGATATGGTATTGCTCATCAGCCGGTGTTAATACTTCACTTTCGTCAATGAAGTCAATTCCGAGTTCTTGTAGAATTTCGGCTTCTACGAAGTGGCCGATTCGGCACTTAGCCATGACAGGGATTGTTGTCACAGCCATAATGGCCTTGATGATCTTAGGATCGGTCATCCGGGCGACGCCACCTTGAACGCGGATATCTGCCGGCACTCGCTCTAGAGCCATAACGGCAGAGGCTCCAGCCTCTTCGGCTATCGCTGCCTGATCAGGATTTGTGACGTCCATAATGACGCCGCCTTTTAACATCTCGGCGAGGCCAATCTTGGTTCGCCATGTAGAAACTTGTGTATCACTCATACTTTTCAGCACCTCATATACGTTGTCAAGCGGGTATCTGACCTAACTTCATTATACTTGATACCCATGTCAACGTGATGAAAAGACTCAGCACCGTGGAACTGCAACCAGTTCCACGGTGGCTCACACAGAGACTATTCAACTTTCATCGAGTTCAACGCCTTGTTGATTTTGTCGATGGAATCGGCGATATGCATCTTGGTGAAGGTGTTGAGCTTCTCCGGCTTTACTAGCTTCAAGCAGTGCAGCGCCTGCTTAAGCTGTGCTCTGCACACAATCCGAGCATCGACGGTTAATGCTGTTGCTTCTCTGCCAGAGAGGGAAATAAGGCGGTCGAACCATGCCTGCTGAAGCATCGCGCGTAATTCTGTGACGTTCTGGTTTGCACGGATTTCGCTGCATATGGAAGTATCTAGATATTGAATTAACTCCACAACATTGAACACGTTGGGTTTCGGTGCTTGCTTGAAGGCATTATTTGCGATTTTTCCAATAACATCCGGCTGTGTGATTGCCTTAAGAACATTGATCTGTGTGCTGCTCAGTTGATCACGCATGGGTTGGTCCCAGCGATAGGTGGGTAGGGCAGCTGTTTCAAAGTCAACATATGGGTTCGGTGCTAGCTTCTGATAGATACTGGTTGGGATGAAGCTAAATGCATCTGGGGCAAACAGTCCTTTGGATATGATTGACAACACTCTGCGTTGGTCCACATCCGATACCGCGACTAGATTCGGTTTGGCATTCGGGTCATCTTTGTAATCGCGATTTGTGTGACTGCCACCAAGGAAACCGAGTAAGCTGTAGAACTGATTGTTATACATTCTTAGGAACATGATGAACCGGCGGGTAAGCTGATAGTAGCTCTGCCCTGGAAGCACAGTTGTTGTTTGAAGTTTCGGAATCGCACTTTTGCACACTGTCATCATGGCTGTATAGTAGTCGATAGGGTTTTTACACAAGTCAAAGCGAGTGATATTTGGGTCGAGATTGTCGGCCATCTCGTCGCCTTGCCATTGCAGACCTGGTTTCGATGATTCGGATGCTATTTTCTTAAGCTCTGGCAATTCCTCTTCAGGTTTGTCTGCTTTTATCGGGCTATATCCATACTTGATGGCGTGGACATCATATTCACCGAGCTGGTTATGCCAGTATATGTTGTCTTTACTAAAGAGAGCTCCGATATTGAACGGTGTATAATCCATGAGACTGGATGTAATGCCATGCTCTTTAACCCACTGTGGATTTTTCAACTGTTCGATCGTGCTGTTGGTCGACGCCACAAAGTTGTGCCGTAATCCTAGTGAATGGCCGAATTCGTGAGCAACTATGCTGCGAATGTAGCTCTTGACATAGTCTTCACGAGATATCTTCGTTGCGCCGTCATTCAGCAGCATGCTAGAGAACTCATCACCAACCCAAGCATTCATCATGCTATCGTACTGGTAACTGCACCCAAATGGGCTGCCTACCGCTTTCTGAATGGGACTAAGTTTGGGGTCTGTTGGCACTGCGGTACCGCTGATCAACGAATCAAATTCGGCACCTGTGAACCGTACCATGTTAGCATCAATACAAACACCAGCATTTAGCACCTGGCCCGTTAGTGGGTTTCTGCGGAATAATGATATCGCATATCCTGCTTCTGGTGATGCGACCCATCGCACGATGTTATAGCGCATATCGGCGTAGTCCCAGTCAGCCTTATCAGGCATCTGGTTGACTACGATGGCATCTTTGAAGCCTATCTGCTCAAAGGCCTTATTCCACCATTTAATACCTTCCGCAATACAATCCCTGTATTCGGTTGGAATGGCATTGTCGAGCCACCAAACTATTGGATGTATTGGTTCACTTAATACTGCATTAGGATCTTTCTTTTGTAAATCCCAACGCGCGATATAGCGAACCATCGCTTCGTCGGTCCGTTTGCTTAAATCTTGATATTGATTATAGAAGTATCCCACGCGGCCATCAGCCAGTCGAGGTTTATATGAGCTGTCAGTTAAGAAGAACATGTTCCAGCAGACGTTGATAGGAATGCTGCGAGGGTCATACAACGGACTGCTGTTATACCCGCTCATGGAGCTAGTGTCAGGACCGTCTTTTGACATCTTTTGAAGGTTCAAAAAGGACTCTGCGACAATGTTGTCTGGGAATGCCTTCAAGTCCTTGATGAAGCTTTTGTCTCTATCTATGGAATACGGTCCTTGGTTGAGCGAGGTTGTTGAACTCGTCAGGTCCGCGATATCAGACAGGAAGATATCAGATATGTTAATCAACACCGACTTACGCTCAGCGGATGTCGCTTCTATCTTAAAAGATTGAATATAAGCACCTGGAAAAGATCGGTCCAGTGCTTTGGCAAGGGGTAAGTCTTTATCCACCCTAAACTTTACGTTAGGCACAACCCAGACAATTTTATCATCTCCCAATCTTTGCATCTGGAACATGATGTCATCTACAGGGTAACCTGCTACGAGCGATCCACCGCCCGCACCGCTGCTTAAGGTGCACTGCAAAAGCATGTTTTTACATAGCTTATCGTCTGGCACTTCTAGGTAGATTGTGTCTTTATTGCCGGTGTCGGTTTTGCGATACAGCGTCATGAGACCATCAAGTTTTTTGAAATCCTTAGTGATGTCCTCAATGGTCTTTTCTTTCTTTTTATCGTCAGTTGCTGCAGCCGTTGCGAGCTTCGCATCGGTTCGTTCCCATTTCAGTGTGCCTTCAGCAACTGCGTCACCACCCATCGGGAAGTTACGGATTTTGATGTCGACCTTAATAACATCGCCGCTGGAAGATTCTATGAACATATCGCCTGAGTAGTTCATCGGCTTATTACCAGTTTCGGCGTAGTTGTATTTCAACTGTACGGCAGGCACGTCACCCACTTTGGTGATGTCAACGACCTCATACTCGGCTGCTGCGGCGACCGATCCTGGCAGGGAATTGGCTTTCAGCTCTTTTTTCCACTTCAACCCTTTGACTATGGGTTTGTCTGTGAAGATCGGTTGAAGGGCCAACGCTTTTCGAGCTTGTATGGCTTTGGCCTGATCATTCATATCGCCATAGCCTTCCCAAGAAGCAGAAACTAGAGTACCGTCCGGCTTAATGACAGTCATCGATTTTTGCGCAGGCGCGTCATCTTTCTGCGGAACTTTTTCGCCATTCACCGTCATCTGCACGTTTTCCGATGTCGTGGTCCTACTAACATCACCTTTATCAGACACAGCTGTCACAACACGTACAATGTCGTAGTTGTTGTTGATGGTAACTTTGCCCTCAGGTGAATCTTGGGTTAGGTTAAACTCTGTTTTGTATACCGTACGCCAATTTGGCACGTATTTATGAACAAGAACCAGTTGTGTTTGCTGTTCAGCCTTGTTTACGGGTTTATCGGGAACCGCAGGTTTTGCGGCGGGTTTAGCAGATACCAGCGAACAAGCTAAGGCCAGGGCACACGATATGGTGACAATTGACTTCATGTTGATCCTCTAGTAGCAAATATGGGATGGCGATCAGATCATATCTCTGAGCTTTATGTTACAACGTTGATTGTTGGTCATCAACTGGGTGCTGCGGTTGAAGTGAGTGCTGTCTGCGAAGCTGACCGCATGATGCCGCGATATCGGCTCCGCGCTGCTGTCTGATGGTGACAGCGACACCAGATGATGCTAAAGTATGCACAAACGCATTGATGTTTTCAAAAGAAGGGCTGGCGTATTCGGGCATCTCCGAGACATAGTTCCATGGGATGATGTTCACGTTGCCTATCCAATTCTTTAGCAAACTAGCTAGTAGTCTTGCTTGAGGCATCGAATTGTTGATGCCGTCGATCAGCAGATATTCGATTGTGACTTTTCTACCGGTCACTTCCGTGTAGTATCTTCCGGCATCAAGTATTTCACGGATAGACCATCGTTTTGAGATGGGCATGATACGCAACCGTGTTTCATCATCGGGTGCATGCAGCGATATTGCCAAAGTAAACCGTGGGTGCTGATCGGCCAGTTCGTGGATTTTGGGCGCAATACCGACTGTGCTCACCGTAATCGAGCGCTCACTAATGCCAATCTGCTGGTTGAGTATCTCCACACTTTGCAGCACATTGTGCATATTCCACAGCGGTTCGCCCATACCCATATAAACAACATGAGAGATACGCTGTTGGGTGATGTCTTGAATGGTCATTACCTGGTCAACAATTTCACCAGCGGTAAGATGACGCAGGAATCCAGACCGCCCTGTGGCGCAGAAACTGCATCCTGCAGCGCAGCCAACTTGTGTGCTGACGCAGACTGAGTGGTGATCGGCATATGGAAGATACACCGATTCAATATTGGCTTTATCAGCTAGTTCATACAAGAACTTGCGCGTACCATCAAGCGATATTTGAGAGTTGATAACTTGGTGACGGCGGATTTCGGCGATGCTGCTGAGCTTTTTACGTAAACTTACCGGAAGGTTGGCCATAGCATCGATATGCTGCACGCTATTGGTATATATCCAGTTAGCGATCTGTTTTGCGCGGTATTTAGGTTCGCCAATTTGCTCACAGAGTTCCGTGAGCTGCGGCAGTGTGTATCCGACGAGGTTTAGTGACATACAAAAATGAGGTCAAGTGCCTTTAGGCACTTGACCTGAAAAAATTACTTTTTGGTGGCAGGTGCTGTGTTAACTCGTTTTAATACGGCATCGGTAATGTCGATGGCACCGTAAAGCACATTCTGTGGGTTCATGCTAAACACGATATTAATCTTCTGCTCTTTTGCTACTGTTGCGACTGCTGCCTTAATGTCGGCAATGAGCTCAAGTCTTTTTGAATCACGTAGACTCAGGATTGTTTGGTTAGCATTCGAAACCATCTGCTTGAAGGTATTGTCATTGGCGGCATATTGGCTGCGGATCGAATCAAACTTCGCTTTTTCCTCTGCTGTCATCTTGTCACCTTTGGCAGCTATCGCATTAAAATCTGTCTTTGCTTGTTCAGCCTTAGCTTCCAATTCAGCAAGCCGTTTCTTTTGTGTGTCATCTTGTGTTTTTGCGGTGATGATCTTGGCGTATTCATCGGTCTCATCAGGGGTAAGAATCAACACTTTTTCTATAGAGCTAAAGCTAGCGGTGACTTGGTCATTAGTGGCTTTCAACTCAGCTTCCATGGTTTGGCGCTTACTGTAATCATTGATAGCCTTTTCCATGTCTATTACTCCAAACACGGGGGCTTGAGCGAAGCTAGGAATGGCCATGGCCAGAAATACGATGGCTGCAAGAATTGTATGACGAATTACTCGAATCATTAAGGTTCCTCCAAGTGACATTACCAATGCATGTTACCACACACTATATTACGTGACGTTGTAAAGGAAGGCAAGGTTACATATAGTATTCTTGACTTTTGCACTGTGTTAAAAGTAATATGGATATTGTTGGATATACGCCATCAAATCAGACGGAGATCTTTTCATGCAGATTAAAACAAAAGAGCTACGCGTCCGCCACAAACGGCAGCTAGAGACAATGAAGGCTCGTAAGAAAGCCGGAACCATTGCTAAGAAGGCCTTAAACAAGCACCTAAAGTAGCTTTTGGTAGGAGCGGTGATGAGCCGCTCCTATTGATTTTCTTATACGATCCTCAGGTCAAGGCCTATATCACAGGCTACTGCTGAGTGCGTGAGCGCTCCTACGGATATCAAATCGACCCCAGTTTCGGCTATTGCTTTCACTGTTTTCAGATTTACGCCGCCAGATGCCTCAAGTTTACATCGTCCATTAACATAAGCCACACAAGCTTTCATCTGAGCCAGGCTCATGTTATCCAACATAATAATATTTACGTTGGAGTTAAGTGCTTCCGTTACCTGGTCAAAAGTATCGCATTCCACTTCGATGGTCATGGTATGCGGGATCTGAGATTTTGCTCGTTTTACAGCTTCAGAGATGCTGCCCGCTGCCACAATGTGGTTGTCTTTAATCATGACGGCATCATACAGTGCCATTCGATGATTACTGGCTCCGCCAGCTCTTACGGCGTATTTCTCAAGGTTACGCAAGCCGGGTGTTGTTTTGCGGGTATCGCATATTTGGGCATTGGTCGATGATACCGCTTGAACGAACTGCGCAGCCATGCTGCTTATGCCGCTCAATCTTTGGATAAAGTTTAGTGACACACGCTCACCAGTCAGTAAGCTTCGTGCGTCTCCTTGGATTTTGAGCAGAATATCACCCTTTTCAAATGCGGTGCCTTCTGCTATGAGGGGCGTAACCGTAACTGTTGGATCGATCTGCCGGAAGACTTCCTCGGCTAGTGGAAGACCACACATAACACCCGATTGTTTAGCGATGTATAGACCTTCTGCTTTGACACCGTCGGCGACTGTACTAAGTGTGGAGATATCACCAGCGCCGACATCCTCGGCTAATGCTTGTGAGACAATTCGAATAACATCCGACTTTCCAGGGGGGATGAGCCATTCATTCATGCTTGCGAAACCTCTATAATACCCTCTACTTGCATGAGCAGCGCATATGGATCGCTCACATCAGTAGGTAGATCTAACATCATTTGGTATCTTGCACTTTCATTTGTTTGGTTGGAGAGCTGTTTCCATCCTATCACACGCATATGATTTTGACGCAGACGTGTGTTGATATCCGAGAGTGTCGTGTGCGGATCCACAACAATGTAAACATCAGCATGGTTCTTTTTTAACACGTATTTTTCAATCAAGGATACTCCTGTCAGAGTAGCAACTGCTAATAGTGCACCCTCAATTGCTACCTTGTAATACTCGTGCCCAAAACCACAAGCCATACCTATTGCTGCACTGACCCAAATGCATGCTGCTGTTGTTAGTCCTTTAACTTCTATTCCTTGATGTATAATAGTGCCTGCACCAAGAAAACCAATTCCGGTAACAATTTGAGCGGCGATGCGCGTAGGGTCACTATGGAGTTGTGCAGATTGCCTTGATATTGAGGCGAACATACATGCTCCTAAAGAGAGCAGAATATGGGTTCGCAGACCGGCGGGGCGGTTATGGAGTTCACGGTTCAGCCCAATCAGGCCACCCAAAACAATAGATAGTAATAGATTGTGAATATCCAATACTTCCATACTGCGTTACCTCCGCTATACTAACATGGTACCTGATGGTAACTGCGATAGGCTGCAATGCGCTAATTGGTGATGCTTTTACGCATTTTAGGCGTATGCCTTGACAAAAACCACATATGCAGGATACAGTTTATGGCGGACTTAAACACTTTTGTGCACAGCCAACACTAGATAATCGAGGTGACTTTCATAGCAGCTTCCAAGAAGATACAAACAGAGCGATGTGGTTTTGCCGCAATAGTCGGTAAACCGAATGTCGGTAAGTCTACACTTATTAATGCCCTTATGGGAATTAAAGTGGCTCCTACGACAAATCGTCCTCAAACAACTAGGCGGTCGGTAAGAGGAATACTTACTGAAGCAGACCAGCAAATCATATTTATTGATACACCTGGATGGAGCCGACCGACGGATCTTTTGGGTAGTTATATGCGAGGGCAGATTACGGAATCTGTTCAGGATGTCGATGTGCTGTTATGGGTGGTGGATCTTCGAAAACCGCCAGGTGAAGAGGATGCTGCAGTGGCTCAGATGCTGCAACCTATGGCTGACAAGGTGTTAATCGTTGGTAATAAACTCGATGCTGCAAAACGAGCATCGGACGCTGAGGCCGCGTATAAAGAGTTGCTTCCTAATGCTGCAAGATTCATCGCAATATCTGCGTTAAAAGATCATCTTTCTGTAGCTGCTTTGAAGTCGCTGGTATTCAACATGATGCCACTTGGCCCGCTGCTGTACCCTGACAATATGAAATCCGATCAGGGGCGAACTGAATGGGCTGAAGATATCATCAGGGAACGGCTTATGGCCAACTTGGATGATGAGCTTCCATATTCGGTGGCTGTACGCATCGCTGAATGGACAGAACGCGAAAATGGCACGCAATTTATAGAAGCGGTGATTGTTGTCGAACGCGAAGCCCATAAAGGCATTGTGCTTGGCAAACATGGACAAATGGTAAAAAAAGTCGGCTCCGAAGCTCGCCAACAGCTAGAAGTGATGTTGAATATGAAGATATTCCTACAACTTGAAGTTATGGTGATGGATGATTGGCGCCGTGATGAACGCAGTATGGGTAAACTAGGATACGGTCTTTCCGAATAGCATACAACCGGAGAGTTGACATAGATGGCAAAAAAACTGATTATAGTGGAGTCGCCTGCAAAGACGAAAACACTAAAAAACTTTCTTACTGATGATTACGTAATCGAGGCCTCGATGGGGCATGTCCGTGACTTGCCTGAGAAACGTTTAGGCGTCGATGTTGATAATAATTTTGAAGCTGAATACGAAAACCTAGAGAGTAGGTCATCTGTTCTCACAACGCTTAGAAAAGCTGTGAAGACGGCCGATGAAGTCTTTCTAGCAAGCGACCCTGACCGCGAAGGCGAAGCGATCGCTTGGCACCTTCAGCAAGCGTTAAAGCTCAAGAGCCCAAAACGGATTGAGTTCAACGAAATCACCCGCAGCGCCGTGGTCTCTGCACTGGAAAAGCCGCGAGAGATTGACATGAACCGTGTTGATGCGCAGCAGGCTCGACGAATTCTGGACAGAATCGTGGGCTATAAGCTAAGCCCGCTTTTGTGGAAAAAGGCACGCCGTAATAATCTCTCAGCTGGACGCGTTCAAAGCGTAGCCGTGAAATTGGTTGTCGAACGCGAACGAGAAATTTCGGCGTTTGTGCCTCAGGAATATTGGTCAGTTACTGCCAAACTTACCCCAGGCGATGAAAAACAATCGTTTGATGCAAACCTAAGGATGTACCAAGGTCAAAAGATAGAACTCTGCAGTCAGGAACAAACCGACAAGGTTCTATCTGATCTGGAAGGCGCTGAATACCGCATCAGTGACATCCGCAAGTCACAGCGCAAGCGCCGACCAAGTGCTCCGTTTATTACGAGCACCTTACAGCAAGAGGCTGCGCGTAAACTAGGTTATTCGGCCCGCAGAACGATGCAGATAGCCCAGCAATTGTATGAAGGTGTGGAATTAGGCAGCCAGGGTGCGGTCGGCTTAATCACCTATATGAGAACGGACTCTACACGTGTTAGTGCTGAAGCTCAGGAACAAACACGGGAATATATCAAGAGCACGTTTGGTGCTCAGTATATACCCAAAACAGCACCGATATACAAGTCAAAAGCATCAGCTCAAGACGCCCATGAAGCCATTCGTCCGACAAGTGTTTTACGGACACCTGACGAAATTAAGTCATATCTTACTGCAGAGCAACTGAAGCTTTATCGGTTGGTTTGGATGCGTTTCGTGGCTAGTCAAATGTCCGAATGCATCATGGATGTGGTTTCTGTGGACATTCTGGCGAACGAATATATGTTTCGCGCCACTGGCAGCACAGTAAAATTCGAGGGCTTTGTTAAGGTCTATACCGAAGGCACTGACAATAACGAGAAGAATGAAGATGACGGTCCGGCTTTACCAGAGCTAACAGTTCAACAGCTCGTTCAATTGCTGTCGCTGTCTCCTGTGCAGCACTTTACGGAACCGCCTCCTCGATACAGTGAGGCGACGTTAGTCAAGGCTCTGGAAGAGAATGGCATCGGAAGACCGAGTACTTATGCAAGTATTCTTGGGGCCATTGTCGACCGTAAATACGTGACGTTGGCTCAAAAGAGGTTCTCTCCGACGGCGTTGGGCGAAGCCGTAACCGACTATCTTGGCATGTTTTTTGCGAACATCATGGATGTTGAATTCACAGCAAATGTGGAAAAAGAACTTGACAATGTTGAAGTGGGCGATCAAAGTTGGCGAAACATCCTGGCTGCTTTCTACGGTCCTTTTGAGCAGAAGCTGAAAGAATGCGAAGAAAGCCCAGAACGAGTTCGCATCGTGCCCAAGGAAACTCCATACAAGTGTCCAAACTGCGGCGGGAAGATGCTGCTGCGTGAGGGCAGGTTCGGACCATTCCTCGGCTGCGAAAAGTATCCTGACTGCACCACCATTATGAAAGTCACAGCAACGGGTGAACCTGCACCGCCTGATCGGCCTTCCGATCAAGTGTGCGAAAAGTGCGGATCTCCAATGGTGATACGTTACGGCAAATACGGCGATTTCCTAGCTTGCAGCGCCACTGGATGCCGAACAAGGCGACCATTGGATTCTGGAGTTAAGGTCGTTTGTCCAAAATGCAGCAAGGGAAGTATTGTTCGTAAACGAAGCAAGCGGGGCAGGTATCTGTATGGATGCGATAGATATCCCGACTGCGATTTTGTGATGTGGAACAAGCCGACTGGCGATAAGTGCCCGAACTGCGGAGCATTATTAGTCGAAAAGACGGCCCGCGGACAAGCGCCGACCATAATCTGCAGTAATGCGGAATGCGGTTACGAAAAAGAAGACTAATTCCGGGTTATAATATCATCGCTTGGCTGAGAACTATTATGTCAAGCGATGATTTGCATTACATGGCTTGTATCGATAATGGAGTAGGCTCATAGGAGGCACCAGTAATGGCTCACGTTAGTGTTCAGGCTGGAATTTGTGGATTTACTACGAAGATTCAAACCGAAAGTGATGAGAATAACATCGTAACCTTTAGTGTTGTGAGTGACTGCAAGAACATTCAAAATCTAGCAGAAAACTTGCCATCTGTTGATGCTTATGATGAGATTGGCGCGGGGTATAACGGCGAACTGCTGAGCACTACCAGGCAATACTGTAAGTCATGCTGCAGTGCATGTGTGGTTCCTAATGCGATGTTCAAAGCCATGCAAATTGCTGCTGGTTTAGCACTGCCAGCTCCGGTAGTAATCACCATGACAAAGTAGTTTGAGCTTTGGACAATAACGGCATTCAGACAAGAGGGGTGTATGGGTAATATCGAGCGTTTTGGCGTTTCTATGGATGATGAATTACTAGAGCGTTTTGATGCATTGATCAGACTTAAGCAATATCACAATAGGTCTGAAGCCATACGCGACCTTGTTAGAAAAGAGCTTGTTCAGCAGGAATGGCAGGATCCTAACGCAGATGTGATGGGAGCCGTGACATTAGTTTACCATCACGAATCTAACGAGCTTGCGGCTAAACTGACGGAGATACAACACGAAGTACACCATATCATTGTTTGTACCACCCATGTCCATATAGACCATCATCATTGTATGGAAGTGATAATCCTCAAGGGTAAGTGTTCTCAGGTGCAAGTAATCGCTAACGCCTTAATCAGTGCGAAGGGTGTGCTGCATGGGCACCTGGTCAGCACAACATCCGGCCACAACCTATAACGAGAATTGGTCGATAAACTCTGAGGGCTGTGTAGTGACCGGCCATTTATCTGTGCGGAATGGGTATGTTGGAAATCCCGCTTGGTTATACAGGTTTACCTCTGGGTTGTCGGACCATGCGAATCGCACGGCTGTAGGCTGTAGAACATATACGCTGCTCACAAATATCCTGTCTCCAACGATATAGGCATCAGCTGGATACCAAACTTTGTCATCTCCTGCGATGGTAAATCCAACAACGGATCCAGTACGTCCAACAAGTCCTGCACCAACATTGGTAAACGAAACAGCCGCTTGATTACCAAGTATTGATACTTTGGAAAACCTTGCTCCAGTGTATTCAACTGGTAACCGGTATATCTTGCCGAGAGCCGTTAATGCTATCCTCACAGCTATCAAACGCTTGTTCTGCGGTACATCCTCAAGCACTTCAGTTAGGTCAATAATGTTGGTTAGGTACGTGTTTTTCACAGACTGAGAAACGTAGTTTTGCGAATCACGCATCTCAGCCCATATGCTCTCACTTGGCGTGTAGGTATCGATTACGCTCTCTTTGCCAGGCAGCTGAACTATGACAAATGGCAGGTCGTTATTACCCCAGGCATTACGCCAGCCGCGAATAAGGTCAGATAACAGATATCGATAGAGATATGCGTTCGCAACATCCGATTTACCGTGGTACCATATGACACCTTTGATCGCAAAACGCGCGATAGGTGCTATGGCATTGGTAAACTGGTATGAGCCGTCAAATCTGTTGCGATAGCTGGAATCTACGCCCGATTGAAGCGGGGTTTTAGGATTAATCCACGAAGTGATATGGCTATTAGCACACGAACTGACAATGATGCCAACAGGCACATTGGTTTGCTGGCGCAGCTGACGTCCAAAGTAAAATGCAGAGGCGCTGAAGTTGGTGATGTTCAGGCTAGTGGCAGCCTGCCAGACCTCGTGCTTACTGACGCTGCCCGTGTAGATGTCCGGAGCCGGTGTGGAATATAGTCGTAGATTGTTGTCGCTGGATGTGCGAATGCTGCTTGTGGCATCAATCGACAGTGACAACGGAAGCCCGATGTTTTCGTCGCCTGCTGTCAGCCACACATCACCGATATACACATCATTTATTGTGATGGTATTTTGACCAGATACCGTTAAGGTGTAAGGTCCACCAGCAGATTGAGCAGGGAGTTTAAGCACCCAATCGGTGTCTTTGCATGTTGTGCTTGATTGGCTATCGTTGATGGAAGCAGTGATCTTTTCACCAGCTTTGGCATGCCCCCATATGGTGATGGCTGTGCCACGCTGCAGCACCAAACCATTTTGGAAAATCGTAGCGACACTCACATCAGCATCACAAACCAGGCACATAGATAGAAGACAGAACACTAAGTTGATTGACCATACACGCTTATTCATCATTTCACACCTATCTATCTGACATATTAACTTACAAACAATGTTACCCAAAAAACACATCCGCACAGTTAGCAGCACTGAGCGGATGTATTGACGTTTAAGATATCTTTAAGGCTGCGTTTTTAGCTTCCAAGCATCGGTACGGAATGGTGATGCTGGCAGGTTATTGCCGTTGAATAGGTTGAGCTCAGGGAAGAATCTCCACCCATATCGTACGGCGACAGGATGAGCAACAGCAGAACTAGAAAGCACCACTGTATTGCCGGCGATCTTAGCATCTGCCCAATGGAATACTTTATCTTCACCGGCAACTGCGAAACCCGTAAGTTTCTCGCCTTTGCAGACAAGCCCGCCTTCTGTATGGGCGAACTTCACGACAGCAGTATTGTCTTTTATGGTTATGCTTTTATACTGCGGACCGTAGCATGCCACGTTCTTCTTACCATAGTAGTTATGAAGTGCTAAGTAGGCAAGTCGTTCGCCAACAGGCTGCTTATCTTTAGGGTGAATATCAGTAGCATCACCAACATCAGTGATGATGGCAAGGTCAGATTTCTTCACTTTGTCGGCAACCCAAACTTGCGATTCACGTAGTTCCGCCCACGTACCGTCTGTAACCTGTTCAGGATCAGCCGCTTTTAGGAATGGTGCCAACTGAACACTTAGGAATGGAAAGTCACCTTGGCCCCAGTCTTCTCGCCAGTTTTTAATCATATTGGCATGAAGGAATCTGTAGTAGTATGCGAAGGCCGCATTAGATTCCCCTTGATACCAGATAGCGCCTTTTATGCCGTAAGGAATAACAGGGGAGATCATGCCATTGTAGAGACACGCCGGAATATGAGGTAAAGATTTCGGAAGGTTTGGATCGATGTCGATGATTGACTTTTCGGTGTCGATGACACGCTGACTAGTCCAAGCCTGAACGATGGTGCCTCCCCAGGATGAGTTGATTAAGCCAACTGGAACTTTAAGGGTTTGGCGTAGGTAGCGTCCGAAATAATAGCCAACTGCACTAAATCCACCTACAGTGTCAGGAGCGCATCCAAGCCATGCCGATTTAAGGTCTTTTTCAGCTTCCAACTTGGCTGAGAGTGGAACAGTATAAAGGCGTAATTCCTCATCTTTAGAGTTAGCAATTACACTATCTGCATTTAAACAAGCACCTAATCCCATCTGCATGTTGGATTGCCCACTGCAGATCCACACTTCACCGATGAGTATGTCTTTATACTCAATGTGATTGTTGCCGGTAACGCCTAATGTGTATGGACCACCTGCCTTCATAGCAGGCATACGCACAATCCATGTTCCATCTTTGGATGTTGTTGAGATGCTGTTATTGCCTAATTTCACAGTAACTTTTTCACCAACAGATGCTGTTCCCCAGACTGGGATGCGCATATTCTGCTGAAGTACTGCGTGGTCCGTAAACATTCCGTTTAACGCAACATCCGCATGCAGACTAGCTGCCACGAAAGTTGACAGAAGACATGATATCGCAAGACTACGTTTCATGAACTCTCCTTTTGGATTTCTATGTTATTGGTATTGTGCCGTTTGCATCTACTTTATAGCCCCACTTGGCAATATAGTAGTGACCAGGCATGAAATCATCTTTGATGCTGTGTAGTTTGGCAGTAAGGGCTTGATCTAGTTTTTGCTGTATCTTTGAATACGCCGGATCATTCACCACATTCTTCATCTGATAGGGATCATGCTCATTATCATAAAGAAGCCATGCGCCCTCAAGAGTGCGCACATAGGTGTAGTTTCTTGTGCGTAATCCGCGGTATTCACGACCACCATTAGGTCGTTCCCACTCGCCAAATGGTGTTAAACACTCAATCAAGACTGGGTTATCATCGAGATGGCGTTTACCAGTAATGACATCGGAAAAATCATCACCCTCCACTTCAGGTGGTATAGGAAGGTGTAGTAGCCCCAACAGTGTGGGCATGATATCGGGTGAACCGATAGGCATCGATATGGTTCTTCCGGTTCGGCCTAATCGACTAGGCCATCTCATCATCATGGGAACCATGATCGATTCGTCCCACGGACGCTGTTTACGAATGTTGTTTTGGGAACCGATCATGTCACCATGATCGGATGTAAGCACAAATAATGTGTTATCAGCGAGTCCCGTTCTATTAAGGGTATCGACAAGCAACTTGACTGCGGAATCCATTGCGGCTATGTGAGCATAATATCCTGCAAGATCCTTGCGAAAATCACCCGAGACATTAGCACGCTGTATGATCTTGTTCTCGTCGAATAGTGCCTGGAACTCTTTTGGAGCAGACTCGTATGGGTTGTGGGGTGGCCCCCATGACAAGAACATGCAGAATGGCTTCGTGTCTTCAGCGTATTCATGCAATACATCACAGGCATCTTTCGTCTGAGCTATGAGATCATATCCTTCCCATAACCGCGATTTCCGATCATCATCGGCGTAGTATGTGCTGTGATTATAATCATGGGTGCATTCAAGCACCTTCCAGTAATCAAATCCTTGACGACGTTCTTTTGGGATATAGTTGCTTCGCCCATGACCGTCTATGTGCCACTTACCGATGTATGCTGTTTTATAACCGTTCTGTTTGAATACTTCGGCAATAGATGTCGCCTTATTGCTTAGGCAGACATCATTAAGGAATAACCCATGTGTATGTGGATATTGCCCTGTTAATAGCGAGCCGCGATAGGGGGTACATACAGGACAAGTGCTGACTGCATTCTCAAAACAAACACTTTCACGAGCTAATGCATCAATGTTGTTTGTTTTCCCTTTGAGGTTCGGATCACCCGCATATCCAACAGCTTGTGCTCGCCATTGATCGGCAAAAACGAAGACCAGATTTGGTTTACTTTGGTGTGAAGTTACAGACATGAGCACTTGCTCCGGTTGTATAGATATAATCCCGTTATATTTCGATAAAGAAGACGTAAATCCCTGCTCTATATCAAATCTTTCGCCAGCACGTATTTCGATGTGTATTGCTTAGGTTTATCTAGTGGTATATCGAATAGGCGCCCCCCACGAAGGTCATGTTTGTTTGGTTCAGGCAACCCATAAGTTGCGTATCCAATACTTCCGCCGTAACCCATATGTATGCCGTGCCAATCACCCACAAATGTGTTCACGTGGTCATGACCAACATAGACACCCATGATATTGTTGTGTTCCAACATCGCAGCAGCTAAGCCGGAGTTTACCGATGCCGCGCAGATATCTTCATTCTTTTCGCCGGTATAAGCGCCATTTTGAAAGACTTCATGATACTCGGGCAGGGGAATATGGAAGAAACACAGACCCGGTATGGTCTGTTCAAACCGATCTAGGTGCCAGTTGGATTGGTCGGAATACCAGTTGACTTGCTGTTGACTAATCCAGCCATATCCAGAGATGCCAAGTTGCTTCTGTTCATCAGTTGGATAATCCATGGAGTCAAATAACCATATCGCTAAATCGGGGTGCTCCGCCTGGCGTGCGACAAGCAATACATCATTCCCGCAGCCAGGTATGTCACCCAGAAGATTGCGGTTAATGTTTCCTGACTGCGCACGGTATATTGTCATCAGCTCTTGCTTAGTCATACCGAAGCGCTCAATGCCTTCGGCGTCGTGGTTACCAAGAGTAATAGCCCATGGAACGCGTGCAGCCACGAGCGGTTGTACAACACGTTCTACAGCATCCATCAACTGCTGCTTACTTTCACATGCAGGGCTTACCGCGCAATCGCCGGTTAATATGACGAGATCTGGTTCGGTGTGTTCGATGACAGCCGACATCGACAGTGCTGTTTGAGGATGCGGCTGTCCGCCTTGATGAAGATCGGTCAGCTGCAATATCCGAAAAGGGCGCTGTTTGTTGAAGTGGTAAGTGCGGTGTTCAGATATAACCATTCTATTCCCCTTGGCACCAATAAATGATCAAGGTACAATGTAGCACTAAGGAGCGAATATCTCAATAATTCGCAGTGCATAGTTGTATAAATGTGAGGTCATAGCTTGGAATTACAGGAAGCCATATCTAAACGATACAGTTACAGAGGGAAGCATCTGCCGACGCCGGTGCCTAGAGAGGATCTCGTTGCTATAGTGAATGCGGGCATTATGGCCCCATCGGGTAATAATGCCCAAAGCACTAGTTTTGTGATTGTTGATGATCAAGAGATGTTGGCGAAGATAAAAGCACTTCTCGAACATAAGCAGAAGTTCGATAGTCCGGCATTGATCGTATGTGTAGCAGATCCAAAAGTGTTGTCAAACGGAATGCACTTTGAAGTTGAAGATTGTTCTGCATCTGTTGAGAACATGTTGCTGATGATAACATCACTCGGTTATTCAACCGTTTGGCTTGATGCGGCACTTCGAGGCGGCATCGACAAACAGATAGGTGACCTGCTGGGGGTTCCGGAAGACAAGCATGTACGGATCATTCTGCCGATAGGCATTGCCGAAAAAGAGGGCAAGCCGCGTCAGAAGAAGCCGTTTGAACAAAGAGCATGGTTCAACAAATACGGTGAGTAGGTGAGTCGAAGCCGCACCGAATTGATCGGTGCGGCTTCGCTAACGTCACTCAGTTTGTTTCACGAAGCCGATCGACTTTATCTGCACACGCTGATTATCCGAACCTTTCGGGCTAACAATCCGTAGGCGAGAGATAATGCCGGTCCAATTCGCGTTATCCTTCATGTTTACTGCATATACACGATACTGCCCGTCACCTTGTATGGGGAATTCAAGCTCATATCGGCTGCAGGGGTCGGCTTGACCCATATCGATAATTTGCGACCACTGTTGTTTTTCCCAAACCAGTTTCATAGTTTTAGCTGGCGATGTGAAAGCCGCCTTTATATATACGATAGGGTTGTTATCAGCCTGGACGAATATTTTGGGGCCGTTGATGGCGGCTTCATCTTTACTCAGATCAACATCAAGCTTCCCTTTGATCGGCCAACCGGTATCGATGGCATTACTGTATGTCCAATAGTGCCGGTCGTTGCTAAACACCCACTGCGGGCTGACTTGCGGTCGCGGTTGTTTATAAACATAGTCGCGAATCTGTTTCAATGATCCTAAGATGAGCGTATATCGGTAGCTCGTGTCGATGTTGTGGTCGATGATCTGATCCATCTCAGGTGCGATATACCCAGTAGGACCGTCATTTGGACCTCCACTGCCTGGTGTGCCAGCAAAACCACCGGCTATGGTATAAACGCCTGGCTTATAGATGCCAAGTCCCCAGTCTTCATCGTTCACCAAAGCCGACCAACCCTCAGTAGGGGTGACCATCTTCCATAGAAATACCGCAGGAGTCTGAACTAGCTTATCGCCAGTGAAGGGCTTGTCACCATTGTAAGTCATCAACCTCCACCACGGTCCATTGGTATAAACTGCAGGAAGTTCTTGGCCTCGAGCTGGGTAAAATGTCTTGTCCGGACGATGATTGACCATACGTGATTTTACGTTGATGGTGTTATCTTTTAGTGATATCCAACACTCATAGGTGCATTCGCCAGGAAAGTTATTCAACGGCCAGTGCATCGGAATGCACTTAACATAAAGACTGTTTTTGTCTTGGCTATGTGCAAGCACTTTTGATGGATTCCCAAAAGCATCACCTGTTTGGATGGGATTCCATCCTATACCTTCCCATCCAGATGCGGGTTTCATACCATTTGGTGTAAAGGGAACAGGATATGCATAATGCGACATTTGAATCTGTCGTCCTAGATCCGCACTGTTGATCAGGTTTAGGTCGCTTCCTGATTTCGAAATATACGTGATAGAACCACCCTTATCAAGGTCGATGCCCAATTTAACAACACCATTATCGATGTAGCTCATACTATCGGCCTGAGCGTGATTTTGCATAGAACAACCTCCAATGAGAATGATCGCAGCATAAGCCAAAATGCCCTTGAGGGTATGACGAGTATGCATGTTTGTATACCTTTCCTATTTGCTGGATCGTGGCTTTACAAATCCTATTGACTTAACCTTTAGCCTACCATCACGAATACCGTCGGGATTTGGCAGAATCTGCAGTCGTGAGATCATCCCTTTATATTCCGAAGACTTGGTCATATCCACTGTGTATATATGGTATTTACCGTCTTTGATAACCTCACAGGAGACACTTTTTGCTGGTGAAAAACCAGAAGAATCAAGCCGCTCCCATTGAACAATAAATGATTTTGAGTTCGCAGGAAAAGCTGCATTAATATACAGGATTTTGTTTTTTGCTGCCGACCACAAGCATTCGGGACTGATAAGCTGCACATTTTGGTTCGATAAGCCGATGTTTAGCTCTGCTTTTATCGGCCAACCTGTGTCTGTGGTATTTCGATATATCCAGTGCTGTCTATCCTGTGTAAACTGCCAGTTCGGTTGTTGTGTAGGTTTGTTTTGCTTATACACATAATCTCTGATCTGTTCTACAGTGCCCAGTATAAGCACATAGTTATATGTGTAGGTAATATTATGGTCAATAATTTCGCGGTGAAGCGGCGCTATATATCCGGTTGGGCTGTCTTTTGGCCCTCCTTTACCAGGTTTTCCTGCAAAGCCACCGATCGTGCGATATACGCCAGGCTGCCAGATACCAAGTCCCCAGCCTTCGTCATTAACCAAAGCAGACCAGTTTTCGGTGCTCAGCCAACCCTTCCAGGGCATAACAGGGGGGATCTGTGTGAGCTTACCTTTGGTAAATGGCTTATCGCCATCATATGTCATTAATTTCCACCAGGGGCCGTTTGTGTATACAGCGGGCAGTTCCTGGTCTCTGCCGTCATACTGGTTTTTGTCAGACCTGTGGTTCACTAAGCGGCTTTTCACAACCGCAGTGTTGTCTTTAAGTGTGATCCAGCACTCAAAGGTGCATTCGCCGGGGACGTTGTTAAGCGGCCACTGCATAGGAATGCACTTTACATACAAACTCTTGCGGTCATTCTTGTAGTCCAATACTGTCGATCTGTGAGCATAGCAGTCGCCTGATTGAATGGGGTTCCAGCCAAGCCCCCTCCAAGTTGGGTCTGCCTTATGTCCATCTGGCTCAAATGGGTTTGGACCAGAATAGTGAGACATCTGAATCTGGCGCCCCCAGTCGGACGAGTTTACGAGGTTTACATCGGAGCCCGATTTCGACAAGTAAGTGATTGATCCACCTAAGTCAAGATTGATGCCAACTCGGATCTTTCCGTTGTCAATAAACTCGATACGATCAGACGCAGTGTCGGCGTGTGTTTGACAACCACAGATTGACAAACATAAACCTAGAGCTGCTATACATGCTGCATGATGGTTAATCAAGTTAGTTCTCCTGATGTGTGGTTTGTAGAAAATACCTGTAGAGATTATATGTATCTTTCAACTTATGTTTGCGAAATCCCTGTATTTATGCCTATCTGTGGGCCTAAATGAGCTATACTCGATACAAATAACTACACTGGAGGTGATATGACATGCCAGGTATCTCAATTGCTCATAGGCCGCCTGCACCTGAAGACTTGATAGTTCTGCGAGAAGCGGTAGGATGGCCGGTTCCGGACTTAGCTGAAGCAAAACGTGCTATGGAAACAACATTATTTGGTGTGACGTTACGCTTGAATGGTCGATGTGTAGGCGCAGGCAGAGTCGTAGGTGATGGCTCGCTTGCGTTCTTTGTTCAGGACGTGATCGTGCTTCCTCAACATCAGGGTCATGGGTATGGAGCGATGATCATGGATGGGTTGATGGATTACATTAATCGCCATGCACGTCATGGTGCGTTTGTGGGGTTATTTGCGGCTAAAGGGATGGAATCTTGGTACGAAAAATACGGATTTATCGCAAGGCCAACAGAAACTCTGGGCAGCGGTATGATGTATCAACGCTCATAATATCATGATATGATATGCGGATATAGGTCGCCTGATCGGCTTGGTTGTGATGCCTTAAGCAAAAATAGAGCGGTATAATGTAACAAATGATATCACCCGAGTGATATGTATATATCTATATTTCTGGGATGGGGGTTCATCTGTAATGTTTTCGAGCAACCGGGCTGACGGTGCGTTTCACGTCGTATTCATTAATGTTAATAAGGCGACAATTGGTGACAGCACACTTATCACATATCCTGATGGTTATACCGTTCTCGTCGATGCTGGTGTAGAAGGCGAAGGTATCAACACGATTATTCCGTTTTTAAAGGCACGCGGAATCAATACGATTAACAGATTTGTCATCAGCCATATGCACGCAGACCACTTTGGCGGGCTCATGGAAATGCTTAAAAGCCCTGAGATTAAGTTCGAAGAGATCTGGTGGTCACCAATTCCGCACGACCTTTATCTGAAGTATGAGAAGCAGTATATCCAGGAACGTGAGGGGTTTGTGCCTCATTTTGATGAGTTCATGAAAACCTCAAGCATCCGGCTAGTCCAACCAAAAGTGGGCCAGTATGAAGTTAAGGGTGATGTTTCGCTAAGGGTATTGGACACGGCCATGCCACGGATTCCTGTGGTGAACTACATCAACAATAACAATATTGTGCTTCAATTCCGTTACAAGAGTTTTACTGCATTGCTGGCCGGTGATCAAGGTTTTGAAGAGGAAACCCGTGTGATGCGGCGTTTCTCTAGTGTGCGATCAACACTTTATAAACTATCGCATCATGCTGGTGCAGGCTCTAATGGTCAGCGTTGGATGAGGCAGGTAACACCGGAAATCGCGGTGGCCCCGATGCCTGCATGGCTGTCACCAGACCCACGCGGAGTAGATGGATACAAGCGATACTCACCATATATCGGGAAATTCTACAGAACATGGCAGCACGGCAATATAGAAGTGGTGTCTGATGGCAGCAGCTATAAGGTGATTACTGAAAAATCTGCTTAACGAGTTTCTATATCTAGTATGCGAAGAAGCTGCAAATGTGCAGGGATTTGCATATTGATGTCGTATATGAATCCTGATGAAAACTGGCTTTCAGTATTTCATCAGGATGTTTTTTTGCCATAGTTGCAAGTGCATCCCATTTATCAAACGGTTCTAGGAGGATTTCATGCGACGTTTACCCATCATTCTGGTACTCGCCATCCTACTGTTAGTTGGAGTGGGATGCAGCAAAAAAGACAATTCTGAAACACAAAGCGCTTCCGGCAGCCTTAAGATCGCAGTGATACCCAAAGGCACGATACATGAATTCTGGAAGACTGTCCATGCCGGTGCAGACAAGGCTGGGAAGGAACTCGGTGTTGAGATCATCTGGAAGGGGCCGCTTAAGGAAGATGACCGTGATGCTCAGATATCGGTTGTAGAAGACTTCATATCCAAGGGAGTTTCTGGTATCGTTCTGGCTCCACTCGACGACACTGCACTACGAGCTCCAGTCGCTAATGCTCAAAGCAACGGCATCCCGGTTGTATTATTTGACTCTGGTATGAAGGGAACCGCGGGAAAAGACTTTGTTAGCTTTGTTGCTACAGACAACTACCTGGGTGGACAGTTAGCAGGTGAATATCTAGCTAAAATACTGAATGAAAAAGGTAATGTCATTGTTTTGCGATATAACGAGGGATCTGACAGCACCACCAAGCGTGAAGATGGCTTTTTGGATGCAGTAAAGAAGTCACCTGGAATCAAGATACTTACATCCGATCAGTATGCTGGTGTCACTACCGAAACCGCGTATAAAGCTGGCGAAAACTTGCTATCGCGGTTTAAAGGTCAGAAGATAGATGGCATTTTCTGTGCATGCGAGCCAGTAGCTTTTGGTATGCTTAGGGCACTTCAAGATGCTAATTTAGCCGGCAAGGTGAACCTTGTGGGTTTTGACAGTTCTGAGGTGATGCTTAAGTCTATTCAAAACGGCCAAGTTAAGGCCATTGTGGTCCAGAATCCTATGCAGATTGGTTATATGGGTGTAAAGACTCTCGTTCAGCATCTCAAAAACGAGAAAGTGCCAGAGCGGATCGACACAGGAGCAACACTGATCACGAAAGATAACATGTCAACTCCAGAAATTCAATCTTTGTTGAACCCGCTGGAAAAAGCTAAATGACCACCGATAGTATCCCAAGACTGGAGATGCTTGGGATTAGTAAGAAATTCGGCAATACGATAGCTCTAGACAATGTGAGCTTGAAGATACTACCCGGTGAAGTCCATGCGCTTGTGGGTGAAAATGGTGCCGGCAAGAGCACACTGATGAAAGTGCTGTCGGGAGCCATCGTTGCTGATCGCGGTGAAATGACGCTTGATGGTAAGCCATATCGTCCGCGAAATCCCATGGAGGCTCGTGTTTCTGGTGTGGCAATGATATACCAGGAACTATCGTTAGCGCAGCACCTATCAGTAGAGGACAACATCGCTTTAGGTATGGAGCCGAACTGCGGCGGAATACTGCAGCGGCAAACTATCAGGAAGCGTGCACAGGATGCCCTAAAGCAATTAGGGCATCCTGATATCTCACCAAATTCGCTGGTGAGCTCACTCACTGTGGCCGCACAACAGTTAGTGGAAATCGGGCGCGCGCTAGCTATTGGCAGCCGTGTTCTAGTGCTCGATGAACCTACCAGCAGCTTGTCTTCCGATGATGCTGAGCGACTCTTTCAACTTATTATTCGGTTAAAGGAACAAGGTCAATCGATCGTATATATCTCACACTTCATAGAGGAAGTCAAACGTATCGCTGATAAATTTACTGTGCTGCGGGATGGTCAAGCTGTATATTCCGGAGAAATTGCACAGGCATCAACTGATAAAATCGTGAGCTTGATGGTGGGGCGAGACTTAAAGGAACTCTATCCCCGTTCAAAACGGGCTGTGGGTGAAGTCGTTCTGCAGGTGGATGATTTGGCAGGACAGCATAAGCCTAGTAATGCTAGTTTTACACTGCGCCGAGGTGAGGTATTAGGTATTGCTGGCTTAGTAGGAGCCGGTCGTACCGAGATGCTTCGTGCGATATTTGGTCTTGACATAGTGAAGAGCGGACAGATTATGGTAGGCACTAATGTCGGATGGGCCAATCCTGCATCACGTTGGAAGCAAAGCATCGGATTACTGAGTGAAGACAGAAAGAACGAGGGACTAGCACTCAACCTCACTATCGCCGATAATTTGACTTTGTCGAAACTTGAGGACACAGGAGTTGGATCGATTGTTCTGCCCAGTAAGCAGAAGCAGATATCTGACCTGTTGATTGGTAAGTTAGCTATCAAGTGCAGAGGCTCTGAGCAGACTGTAGCTAGCCTTTCTGGCGGTAATCAACAGAAAGTGGCGTTTGGACGCTTGTTGCATCATGATGTGGATGTTCTGCTGCTGGATGAACCCACCCGAGGCATCGATGTTGCCAGTAAAGCGCTGATCTATAGGCTGATTGATGAGCTAGCAATGGGCAATACTGAGCTTAACATCAAACCCAAGGCGATTTTGATTGTGAGTAGTTATCTACCGGAACTTATGGGTATATGTGACCGCATCGCCGTGATGCATCGGGGCAGATTGGGAGAAGCTCGACCCGTCGAGATGCTTCACGAACAACAAATAATGCTAGAGGCTACAGGAGCTGAGGAAACAATATGAGTGTGAAACAAACCAATGGAGCAAAATCTCAGTCCCTAATGAGCCGGTTAGGCATTATCAGCAAAGCTGGACCGTTGTTGGGTTTGATCATAGTCTTCGCCATATTTACGGCCATAACATCCAGTAACTTTGCCTCAATCCGCAACATTGAGACGATCGCTCGTCAAACAACCGTTGTTGGAACTGCTGCGCTTGGTATGACGATGGTGATTATATTAGGCGGCATTGACTTATCTGTTGGGTCACTTGTAGCACTGAGTACTGTAGCTATAGCACTAAAACTTGGATACCATGACGACCGTATTGTGACTGTTGACGCCACATTGGCCTTAACGGCTGCACTAGTGGGTATCGCAGCGGGCGCAATATGTGGATTTGTGAATGGGTTAATCATCACCAAACTGAAGGTTGTGCCGTTCATAGTGACACTAGGCACGATGTTGGCCGTGACGGGCATAGCCAAGGGGTTAGCCAATGATACGAAAGTCAACTGTGATGATTCGTGGTTAAACGGGATATTAGCTGCGTTAAGCCCTGATCAAAGATGGATGCTAATGCCCGGTGGCGTATGGATGATGTTAGTTCTAGCCATGTTTGTAGCATTTATGCTGAAATACACCAAATTCGGACGGCATGTATTCGCGGTCGGCTCTAATGAGCAGACAGCACGGTTATGCGGTGTAAATGTAGAACGAACTAAATTGTTAGTCTACACAGCGTGCGGTGCGTTTGTGGGCTTAGCTGGCTTGATGCAGTTTTCGCGATTAACCATCGGCGACCCAACAGTTGGCAAAGGTTTGGAACTGCAGGCGATTGCAGCCGTCGTCATAGGTGGTGGCAGTTTATCTGGCGGTGAGGGCTCCATATTTGGCACGCTTGTGGGCGCCTTCATCGTGGGCATCATTGGGTCTGGATGTTCTCAAATGGGGCTGCCCAACTGGGTTCAGGAGATAGCTACCGGCTGCATCATCGTGGCAGCCGTCGCACTGGATAGGTTACGTCACCGAAAAACAGTATAGGTTACGACAATAAATACGATAGAGGGGATCAATGGCAACTAAGGGTTTCATTGAACAATGCTTCGAAAAAGGTGCAGGCATCTTCCGCCTCGCTCCTGTATTTGTCCCTCGGCGCTTTGGAGCTCCGGGCTACCGGCTTCGGCTGCATCCTGACGACTATTTCGCTTTGGGCACTGAACGCGGTGCCATGAAAGAGAGATGGTTTGCTTCGGTTATCGCTGCTATGAACGGGCCATTAGCACCTTCCGATGAAGGCATGAGCTATGTGGCACCGACTGAAGATCAGAAAGACAAATTCACTCTCAAGGAAGCAGTTGACGTATTACAAGCGGATATCATAGGCGAAGAACTCATGAGCAAGTATGGCGGATGGCCTATGTATTCCAAGTTCTTCGACTACGCGACGCCTCTGTTTCACCACTTGCACCTGAAATTCGATGATGCGGCTCGGGTAGGCCGACTTGGCAAGCCCGAATCTTATTATTTCCCAACACAACTCAACAGCTATATGGGGACATTCCCTCATACCTATTTCGGGTTTGATCCAGATGTGACTATTGGAGAAGTTGCTGATAGGCTGAGAAGTTACGAAACATGCGATACGCGCATCACCGAACTATCGCGCGCATACCGAATTGCACGTGGCACAGGTTGGTATGTACCACCAGGTGTGCTGCATTCGCCAGGATCTGTTCTGACATATGAACCGCAGTGGGGAAGTGATGTCAACTCCGTATACGAAAACATCACTGCTGGCGAAGTATACCCATACGAGTTCTTAGTAGAGAACTGTCCTGACGACAAGAAACGAGATATTGACTATGTTCTGTCATTAATGGACTGGGAAAAGAACATCGATCCGCATTTCCGCAAGACATACTATCGACCTCCAATCGTCTGTCATGACGACGAAGGTTACATGGAAAAGTGGATCGCATACGCCAACCCGTATATCGCCGCTAAGGAACTCACCGTATGGCCTGGTCAGACTGTCACAGTGAAGGATGGTGCCGCATATGGCTGTATACTGCTTCAAGGTCATGGAAAAGTCGGTGTCTACGATGCAGAGGCTGCGATGATGCTTCGATATGGACAGCTTTCGGATGATGAGTTCTTCGTCAGCGAACCAGCCGCGAAAGACGGTGTCACGATTATGAATCGTTCGAAACACGAACCACTTGTGATGCTGAAGCATTTCGGACCGAATCATCCTGATATGCCTCAAACAAAATAGTGTCGTTCGTGTGTGTGTTCAGCAATTTGTTATACAGGTTGCTGAACACATATCGTTGTAATGTATCAATTTATACGGCTATGTGGCATACTCACTAGTTTGATCGTAGAAACTTAATAGAATTATTGAGACCCGTTATACAAAGATAATGCCGCAACTCTATGCTAGAATGAAATAGCTAGCTAAAAGGCGAACATATAAAATCAATACAGGGAGAAAGTAACATGGGCTCCTCTCGCCCTTTGATTGAGATCGATAATATCAGCAAATCATTTGGTGGAGTACATGCGCTTCAAAATGTAAGCTTTGATATACGCCTCGGTGAACTCCATGCTTTAGTAGGCGAGAATGGTGCTGGAAAATCCACGTTAATTAAAGTTTTAGGTGGAAATTACCGACCAGAACAAGGTTCTATCAAAGTAGACGGTAAAGAGCTTCGCCTTGGTGACGTTAAAGCAAGTGAAGCTGCTGGAATCAGTGTTATCCATCAAGAACCAACTGCATTCCCGCATTTATCATCGGAAGACAGCATCTTCATCGGCAGCGAACCCACCAAATTCGGTGGATTACTGCTGGACCGTGCTGAGATGAGAGCACGGACTAAAGAACTACTCGCCAGAGTAGGCGCTGAATTCGACCCCACATTACCTTTAGAAAAACTATCCGTTGCACAGCGTCAGTTGGCAGCAGTTGCTCGGGCACTTGCCAAAAAGAGCCGATTACTCATCATGGATGAGCCAACGGCTTCGCTGAGCCAACGTGAAACAGACGCACTTTTTCTCATCGTGAAGCAACTCTTGGAACAAGGTGTCAGCATACTATATGTCAGCCACCGAATGGAAGAGATCCTTGCTTTGGCTGATCGAGCGACCGTATTCCGAGATGGTTGCTATGTAGGTACACTGGAACGCTCTGAAATCGACCGTGCGACACTCATCAAAATGATGGTTGGACGTGAGATTACCGAGTATGAGCGGTATACCGCTAATAGCAAACCCGGAGACACAGTCTTAAGCGTGCAGGGATTAACTCGCGAAGGAGCATTCAAAGACGTTAGCTTTGAGGTTCGTGCTGGCGAAGTTATGGGATTAGGCGGCTTAGTTGGTGCGGGACGTACTGAAGTAGCCATGGTTGTATTTGGGCTTGATAACGCCGACTCTGGGGCTGTATGGATGAATGGCAAGCCTCTAGAGTTAGGTGATATCCAGAAGTCAACTGCCGCGGGAATCGCTATGGTTCCTGAAGACCGGGGATCACAAGGAATTGTGTTGCCCATGTCGATTGCAGACAACATGGTGATGTCGGTCATGCGGAGCTGGAGTAACACCAATTTCCGTGATTTTTCGCGCGAACGCAAGCTGATTGAACAGATGATGAAACGTATGTCTGTCAAAGCGAAGAGCGCCCGTGACGCCGTGGAAAGCCTTTCAGGCGGTAATCAGCAAAAAATTGTGGTAGGCAAATGGCTGGGTACAGAGCCTAAGCTTCTTATACTGGACGAACCAACACGCGGCGTTGATGTTGGCGCTAAAGCAGAGATCCATAAGCTTGTTCGCGAGTTAGCTGATGAAGGTGTTGCTGTGTTGCTAATCAGCAGTGATCTTCCTGAACTTTTGGCGTTAAGCGATCGGATTGTGGTGATGCGCCATGGTATGGTTGCCGGAGAGTTATCGCAGAACCAAGCAACACAGGAGTCCGTCATTGATTTAGCTCTGCAAGATGATGTAGTGGAGGAAAAGAAGCAATAGATGAGTAGTTCGACGACACCTCGATCGCGTGTGCTGTCAAAGTGGCTGCATACGCGAGAAGCCGGAGTGCTGTTGCTTCTGGTGGCTACCATATTAGTCGTTGCCTTACGTGACGGTGCATTTCTAGATCCGCGGAACCTGAAAGACATCCTCGTGGGATGCGCGCCTTTTGCGATCATGGCTTGTGGTATGACGTTTGTGATTATTACGGGTGAGATCGATATTTCTGTTGGATCTATGGTCGGCATGTTGTCTGTGATTCTCAGTTCCTGTTACGATAGCCATCATTGTGGCTGTCGGAGCTCTGTTAGGCTTGCTTAACGGCATACTTATGGAATATGGGCGTATCCCATCTATGATTGTCACCCTTGGTATGTTAACTGTATTCCGTGGAATTACAGAGCTGCTGAGTAAGGGTGAAACAATCACCAACTTACCGCAAGGTCTGCGGTTCTTTGGTACCGAATCGATTATGGGTATTCCTGTTTGTATACTCACCGCAATCATCGTTGTTTTGCTTTCCCACATTGTGCTTAACTATACTCCTTTCGGACGCCATGTGGTTGCCGTTGGAAGTAACCCCAAAGCCGCAAAAGTTCTTGGTTTACCGACTAAACGCATCAAGATTGGTGTGTTCGTGTTGATGGGTGTGTTGACTGCCATCGCCACCTTAGTTGGAGTTCCTCAGCTTGCTGTTATTGAAAGCGGAATTGGTGTAGGTTGGGAAATGCTAATCATTACCTGCGTAGTGGTTGGCGGAACATCAACAGCCGGAGGCCGCGGCAGTATCATCGGCTCATTATTGGGCGTATTACTGCTGGTATCGGTAAGAACAGAACTCATATTCCTCAAGCTGTCTCAAAGCGCTACCTATTGGGAGCGAGCGATTCAAGGTGCGTTTATTCTCGTGGCAGTTCTTGCAGATCACCTAGGTGCAATGCGCAAGGGTAAGGCGGTGAAAGCATGAAATTCCTCAAAGAGTATATGCATGAGGTTGTTCTCCTCATCGTGCTTGTTGTGATATTTGCTGCGATAGGCTGCGTAGATAACACATTCCTGCTATGGAACACTCAGACCAATTTAAGCACCCATGTGTGGCAGCTTGCGTTATTGGCAATACCGATGACGATGATCATCGTCACGGGAGGCATCGACTTATCGGTAGGCGCGACCATGGCGTTGGCTGCTGTGACATTAGGACTAAGCTTTAAAGCTGGCTTGAATCCAATCATTGGTTCGATGTTAGCAGTTGTAGTGGCAACAATAGCGGGATGGCTAAACGGGATTTTCATCGCTAAGGTGAAGGTGCTGCCGCTTATTGTTACCCTCGCCACCATGGCTGCATATCGCGGTATCGCTGAAGGTGTTAGTAAAGCTGAGCCGGTTTCTGGATTTCCTCAATCCTTCGAGGTGGTGGGACAAGGTACATTTATTGGCTTGCCCTGGTCAGGTTGGGTATTCATACTAGTATTCGTGGTCGCATTGATAGCTTGGGTAAGATCGCCATTTGGTAACTCACTCACTGCGATTGGTCATAATGAAACCACAGCCGTATACAGCGGTATCCCTGTGGGCAAAATCAAAATATGGATATATACTATCAGCGGATTTCTTGCAGGAATTGCTGCTGTCCAGTATGTATCATTACGTAATACCGCGAAAGCCGATGCCGGCACTGGTATGGAGCTTGATGTCATTACGGCTGTTGTGCTTGGCGGCACCAGTGTTGTTGGTGGCAGAGGCAACTTGTTCGGCACCCTGCTAGGTGTATTATTGATACATGAGGTCAGAGAGTTTGTCAGCTGGCATTGGCAAAGCGATGAACTCAACCTAGTAGTCATTGGTTCTCTTTTGATATTTAGTGTATTGCTAAAATCCCTATTTACGCGGAAATCGCGGTAAACGGGCGTAACATTATCTTAGTTCGTCGTTACAAGTAGTAGGAGGGTCAACCTATATGAAACGGTATTCTTTATTAGGAATGGCTGGTATTCTAACTGTCGGCTTGTTGATAGCAGGATGCGGCAAGCCATCCGGACAGTCATCGCAAGGAACATCAGGCGCTGGAAAAGACGGCAAGCAGATTACTATATGCATGCTGCCCAAAAAGAAGGGTATCCCATATTTTAGCAGCTGCGCGTCAGGTGCTGAGAAAGCCGCGAAAGAGCTTGGCAACGTCAAGTTCATCTATGATGGTCCAACAGATGGTTCACCAGAAAAAGCTGCTGCTATGATAGAAAAGTGGACACTGATGGGTGTAGACGTCATCTGCGTGAGCCCTAATGATCCCGACGTGCTTGCGCCCGCAATGAAAAAGGCAAAAGATGCCGGCGTTAAAGTTATTACCTTTGACTCCGACGGTAAACCAGATGCACGTGAACTGTTTGTCAACCAAGCTACCGCAGAACAGATCGGCGATGCCCTCGTAGATACGCTTGTTGAGGATATTGGCGGTAAGGATTCAAACGCCAAAGTGGCTATCGTGACGGCATCACTTACCGCTGCAAACCAAAACATTTGGATGAACTACATGAAGAAGCACCTTGCAGCAGCTTATCCAAAGATCGAACTCGTTGCCGTAAAGCCTAGCAATGAAGACCAGAAACTCGCTTTCCAAGTGTCTCAAGACCTTCTGAAAGCATATCCTGACCTTAAGGGTATATGGGGTATCAGTTCCGTATCATTCCCCGGTGCAGCTGAAGCTATTAAGCAGGCAGGAAAAGCCGGTAAAGTTCAGGTGACTGGCTTGGCGACCCCGAATGATATGCGCGCCTATGTTAACGAAGGCACCGTAAGAAGCGTTGTTCTTTGGAACACAGAAGACTTGGGTGCTCTTACAGTTAAAGCAGCATATGCATTAGCTACAGGTAAATGGGATGCTAAGGCTAAAGAGTTCGACGCAGGTTCTTTAGGCAAGAAGAAGATTGAGGGTGACAACCTTCTGCTAGGAGATATCCTTGTCTTCCGTAAAGACAACATCGGGAAATACAACTTCTAGGTAATATCTCGTTTAACACCTCCGCAGCTGACTAAGCACGGAGGTGTTTTTGTTTTTATCGGCGAAATATTACGCATAGGCAATGTGTAACATGACTGCCTGACAGAAGGATATTGTAACGACCTATCTGAGGTGGATGTATGCTTCGTATTATCGTCTCGCTAGCAACGGCATTTTTCATGCTTTTGGGCCCATTAGCTACTGCGGTACCGCTGACAGTTAAGGTTGACAGCAGAAGTGGCGCACCGTGTATTACTGTGAACAACAAGCCTGTGCGTGCTCGTGTGTTCTATGGGCAGCCAGCTGCAGGATTGCTCTCCATTAAAGCCGGGCCACAGATGGTGAAGTTTGACTTTACAGCGACCCAATCTGCGATAGGCGATGCCACGATGCATTTTAGGTTAGGTCAGACGCCTGGTGATTTCTACATTGACAACATCACTGTGGTCGATGCACAGACCGGTGAAAATGCGTGCACACCTAGTATGTTTGAGGGTGGTATCACTTCATTCAACGAATCATGGTCTGTTTGGCCGCTTGCTGAAGCTAACACAGTGGGAACAGTAACTGTGGAACCTAATGCGGGACAAGATGGCACATTCGGGGTGCATGTAAACATAAAGCAGCCGCCAACGAATACATGGCCTGACTTTCACATATATCATTCTGGATCAATGGTCATCAAAGAAGGTCACACATATCATGTATCCTTCTGGATGAAGTCAAGCGATGCACGAAGTATCAAGGTGGAGTTCTATCGGCCGGGCGATATATTCATGTCATTAGGCGGCCCTGAGGGACACTTTGAATCGCAGGTAAAACTGGCTGCATCTGCCGGCGTGGATTTTGTGAGCACAGCCATATCCTTACCTTGGCCGAAACCAGGTGAGGCTGAGGACTGGAAACCGGTTGATGCCATTCTGAATACAGCGATTAAGAGTAATCCTAACGTGCTGCTGATACCGCGTATTGGCGTATATGCTCCAGATTGGTGGAACAAACAGCATCCTGATGAGCTGATGAAGTGGGAGAAGGGTAACCATCCTCAGATAGCTTCACCTGCTTCCACAGTGTTCCTTCAAGAAGCCTCTGTTCGAATGAAACTGCTGATTGAGCATCTGGAGTCGACTTTTGGCGACCGCATCGCCGGGTATCATCCCAATGGTCAAAACACCGGTGAGTGGTTCTATATGGATAGCTGGGAGCCAGACCTTAACGGATACTCACGCTGCGATAGAGACGCCTTTCGTAAATGGCTGCAGAATAAGTATAAGACGGACGCAGCTCTGCAAAAGGCATGGCATAATTCGAGTGTTAGGCTAGTATCATGCGAGGTGCCTAGCGCAGCCCGGCGTCACATGTCGCCGGGCGGTATATTCCGTGACCCGAATACAGAACAAGACATAATCGACTTCGTCGCGTTTCAAAACGAAAGCATGGCCAACACGGTGAACACACTTGCTCGTGTCGTCAAAACAACCGCAAAAAACCGCAAGCTTGTGCTCATGTTCTACGGCTATCTGCATGAATTTGGGGCGATGTCCACAGGCTCAGGATCGTCTGGTCACTATTCGTTGCGTCAAATACTAGACTGCCCATACATAGATATCGTCTGTTCTCCGATTTCTTATTTCGATCGAGGTCGGGGACAGTCGGGGCCAAGTATGACAGCGGCTGAGAGCGTGACACTTGCGGGGAAAATGTGGCTCAACGAAGATGATACGCGTACATACCTAACCACCGAAGAGAAATTCCCGGGTGCGGAGCATGTGCTCAAGGATGCTGCTCAAACCAATGAACTGCTAAAGCGCAACGTCGGTCAAGAAGCTGTTCGCAATTTTGCCACTTGGTGGATGGACCTGCCGGCTTCTGGGTGGTTTGACGATCCGGTGTTGTGGACTGAAATGAAGAAGATGGATAAGCTCGATCAGTATTTCCTGAAGAAGCCCATTGCCTACCATCCTGAGATAGCGCTCGTGACTGACCTAGACAGCATGAAAATGCTGTCAAATGGTGCCGATAAAGTCGCAGGACCTCTCGTCTCGGAAGTGAGGCGTGAGCTCTCCAGAATCGGAGCTCCATACGGTTCATATCTGCTTGATGACGTCGTCGCAGGACGCGTAAAGGCGAAGATGTATGTATTCTGCGCTGCGTATAAACTCAACGCACAACAGCGTTCTGCACTGAAGAAGGCAACTAAGGGCAGTATGTGTATCTGGGCGTATGCACCGGGGTATTTCGACGGCAGCAAAGTAAGTCTCGAATCGATGCAGCAACTCACGGGATTTAAGCTAAAGCCCGTGAGGTTAGATAAGGCATATGCTACTCCTGTTGCTAAAGAGATTGCCAAGAGCATCTTCTTTGTGCGATCTGAACAGATTTCACCGCTATTCGCCGTTACTGACGCAAAACCATCGGAAGTGAAAGCTGTATATTCCGATAAATCGCCAGCTGTGGCAGTGAGGAAGTCGGGTGCATCAACATCGGTATTTTGGGGTACTCCAGGATGGAACAGAACACTGCTGCGAAGCTTGGCCAATACGGCTGGCGTGCATCTGTATGCTCCGCTGGATTGTATCGCATATGCTAATGGCGATGTGCTTGTGCTTCATGCGACTAAAGATTGCCCGGTACAGATAAACACCGGTAAAGAATACCCGGTATATGACATCATGACCGGTGAGTTCATGGGCAATGGTCCAGTATTGAAGATAGAACTGAAATACTCTCAAACCCGATTACTTAAAATCGGCCCGATGAACTAATCTCAAAGATATGTGCCATCAATGTGTGTACATCGATGGCACATCTGTCTATTACTAGACAGTATGTAATCCACTTCGCACCATGTATACGCCGCGTTCACGGTAGTGGTCGGCAATTCGATATGCTCTATTCGCAGAGGCGGCATATACCTCAATACCAACGATGTCCGGTGAATCAACAAGTAATAAGTCTTCAACATGCTCGTCAACTATTTCTACCGAGTTTTCATGCGAAGATGTTACATCAGCTGCGTTTGAACTTTTGGTCCAGTTCCTGGTTGGTGATGGATAATATCACCGGACGTCCATGAGGGCACAAGTAGGGGTTTTCCGTCTCGGCGAGATCTGTTAATAGACGCTCCATTTCGGGCATCTCCAACACATCACCTGACTTGACTGCCATCTTACAGGCGGTGGTGGCAATAAGCTGTTCATAGCTCAGCGGCAAACGACGCTGCACGCTAAGCTCGGTCATTTCGTCAAGCATATCTTTGACTGTCGATACCATCTCTGAGGACTTAATCCAAGCCGGTACACCTCGTATGGCAAACGCATCTGAGCCAAATGGCTGCAAGATGAACCCTAGCGATTTTAGGTCATCTAGTTTCTTCGAAGCCAACGCCGCGGTTCTGCGATCAACATAAATAACTTCAGGGCTCAACAGCTGTGTAATGGGTATCGGCTGACTGTCGCGCAAGACGGTTAGTTTTTCGTAGAGAACACGTTCATGTGCGACATGTTGATCAATCACAAGAAGCCCAGAATCTGTCGCTGCGATGATGTAGGTTAGCTTGATCTGTGCTAATACGCGGAACCCCATGAGCATGGTCTTGTATGGTTTGCGCACAGCTTCGCTGACTGGTGCTGCTGCGAAGGGATCGTATTCCTCTTGTTGAACAGGCGGCCCAGCGGTATCATCTTGGCCGATGGAGATTACCGGCTCGGAGTTTACCTCGCGCTTCTGCAGTAGTGCTTCATGAAATCTGTCCATGGCCGGTAAACTGATAGATGACGGTGATATCTGCGGTCTCATATAAGACGGCATTGGGTGGTTTGGCGAGCTATCTTGTCGATCTTCATCAATAGCTGCTGGCATCATACCTTCCGATATCAAAGCAGAACGCACGGCATTGCGAACCGAATGGTAGATCATATTGTCTGCCTCGAACTTCACTTCCGCTTTGGTGGGATGCACATTAACGTCCACTGCTTCCGGCGGCACAGTGATGAACACGGCTGCAGCTGGATATCTATTCTCTGGAGTAAGTGAGCGGAAAGCGTCATCAAGGGCTCTTGTGAGCACGCGATGCCTTACTAGCCGTTTGTTGACAAAGAAGCACTGTTGTGATCGATTAGCTCGCGTTATATGAGGCGGACTGACATACCCTTCAACCTCGATACCACCGTGTGTATACTGAATGTGCCGCATTTCACGGGCGGTTTCGCGGCCGAATACCGCCATGATGACTGAGTTGGGATCTGATGCACCTTGACTCGCAAGAAGCACTGTTCCGTTATGCTCGAGCTTAAACCTAACCTCAGGGTTGGCTAATGCGATACGGCCGACGATCTCAACGATATGGCTGAGTTCGGTCGGCGTGGATTTTAGGAATTTGCTGCGAGCAGGTGTGTTGTAGAATAAGTCCTTAACGGTGATAGTGGTTCCGAGTTGTGCAGATATCTCGCTCGTGCTGACAACATCACCAGCTTCAATGATGAGTTGAAAGGCGACAGCATCTTCAGAACGCCTTGTTACAATTTCAAAACGAGAGACTGAAGCGATACTTGGTAATGCCTCTCCGCGAAAGCCTAATGTGGTGATATGCGGTAAGTCATCAGCAGATGATATCTTGCTTGTGGCATGCCGTTGTATAGCAAGTAAAGCATCTGCAGCACTCATACCAGAGCCGTCATCACGAACCGAGATATACTTTTTACCGCCATCGATAATCGTGACTGATATTGTCGCTGCACCAGCATCGAGGCTGTTTTCTACCAGCTCTTTAACAACAGATACCGGCCGTTCGACTACCTCACCAGCAGCAATACGATTGGCTGTGTGTTCATCAAGTAGTCGAACGACACAATACTCCGAGTTCTCGTTCACTTTGACTTCTTGGTTTTGGCGGTACTTAGCTCCTCGTTCAGCATGCGGATTTCCGTAGGAGACATTTGGGACATCAAGGTGCCAAGTTTGGTAGTATATGTCTTCATGCGAGCAGCCATCATTCCGTATTCAGGGTCTTTTTCGGTGAGGCCAAGTTTTGATCGAGCCGCGGCACGTGCGGTTACCATTTTAATGCGCTTCTGTAAGTTTTTCACCTTAGCCAG
Organism: uncultured bacterium; assembly: GCA_964519405.1. Lineage (GTDB taxonomy): Bacteria > Armatimonadota > HRBIN16 > HRBIN16 > HRBIN16. The sequence goes on along the minus strand of CAZFLA010000003.1, from coordinate 41,499 downwards.
CGTATTATACGTGGTTGTACTAGGGTTGGCCGCTTCAACTCGGGAGTTAATCAGGCGAGAAAGCTGCTTTTCAACAGCAGTAATCTGCGTGTTGATACCAACGAGTTTTGCTCGAAGAATGTTTTGTGATGCACGAACAGAGTTTCGTGCGTCAGGTGTTTTGGCATCAGCATACTTAATATCTAGAGTCGTCAACGTATCGATTAGAGCATCACGTTGATTAGACAATGACTTACGGAGGAAACTGAGTTTGATTTCCTTTTGAGACGGTGGTGGTATATCTTTTTGATCGAATGGCTTCACCGTGGGCGACGGAATCGCCGACGGAGTTTCTGCAAAGAGCATGACAGAAGCGGTACAAGTAAGACAAGATATCATGGCTAATAGTATTTTGCTTTTCAAAACGGAATGAACTCCTAACGATGTCAGTCAAATATATTATATAGCTAGTTGGTGTTGATCACGATAAACTATACGTGGACAACCATATTAGAAATACGTGTGCAAGGAGATTTCTGTGGCATTCTCCTATAAATTGCTTTTCCCAGGGATTATATCAACCCTGATTATCAGTCATTCTTACGCCAGCCCTGAACAGCCTACGCAAGAAACATTCTCACTGAATGCAGATACGCAGAGCGTTTCGTGGGGTACAAACAAAGATGGTCTCTCTGAAAATCATATTGCGGCTGATGGCAACGTAAAGGTTAAAACTAATGAACTTGAGCTAACAGCTGACAAGATATTAGCGATTATCTCCGAGGGTGTGCTTCGACAGGTTGAAGCAGAGAACGGTGTTGACCTTATTACCGGATCTGAAGAATTACATTGTGATTCACTCAATGCGGCGATGTCGCAAGACGGCAAGATCTTAAAAGGTTCGTTAAAGAAGGTCTCTGGTAAGGCGGGACAGTTGCTGGTATTTGCCGATGGTGCAGAACTAAACAGCAACACCCTAAGGCTTAAAGATGGATCCGCTACGGTGTGCTCACTGCCGAATCCGCATTTTGCACTGAAAGCCTCTTCAATGACAATCAATACGCTTACGCGGCGTGTGACTGCGCGTAATGTTGCATTGCAGATTCAAAGGCGCACATTGATATCATTGCCCTATATATCAACTAGCTTGAAGGGCGATAAACAGTCATCATTTATGCCTGCGATTAATTACTCCAGTGGTAAGGGCTTGGGAATTCGCTATCCTGTCGTCATGCCTATAAATAATGGTATGCTGGTAGGATCCATATCGGCATTTGAACATCAGCAACCGGAGATATTGTTCAGTTATGATGAACGCATAGACAGCCGCGGTGATAATGAACCGCTGCGACGGCTGCAAGAGGGGGGATACCCTGAAGCGGCGTTCATGCCTTTGATTAATGGATCTGAGCCACAGAAACAAGCCTCATGGTTTGTATCCGCTGTGCAAAACCGGCCAATTAACGTATACGATGGCGACCAAAATACCATCAGAGTTAATTACCTTGACGTTGGTGCGCGGTATGATACGCCTTTAGAGCATGTGGGATCGCTGCAGTCTGAGCTGCGAGTTGGAAGCATTCGTGAAGAGCCGCGTATGTCGGACAGCGGTCGTGGTTCTATGCAAATACGGTGGATATCGCCATCATACAAAGTTGCACCGCTAGTTGATCTTCATGTCGGCAGTGAGGTGCGTACTATTGCTTATGGAAGCGGCGAAAGCCTAAATCGAATTACTGGTCAAGTTATGTTGGAAGCCAATCCCTTAAGTTGGGTGAAGTATAACTTAGGTTATGCCAGCGCTGAAGAGACAGGCAACAGCCCATTTAGTTTCGACAATATCTGGGTTAAGAGAGAAGGGATATCACGGCTTGTGATTGGTAAAGGAACTAGCCTTGATGTGAGTGGCTTCTGGGATTTCGACCGTGACGAGTGGTACGACGTGAAAGTCGCGCTAAAGATACGCGCACACTGCATTGAACCGCAAATATCATGGAGCAAGAAGGATCGCTCGGTGGAATTTGGTATGAACATCGCACAGTAAGCCAGCTCATACATGCGTTTGCTGAATAAAAAGTGAGCAGCTCCAATTGGTGCTGCTCACTTTTCTTGTTTCCTGATACCAGAATCTAGTGCATCTTGTCTTTAGCGACAAACACTTTCTTCATTCGGTTCCAAAGGATACCGCGATTGAGTTCTGCAATAGCTCGGGTAAGTGATATCTCCTTAGGACATGCTTCTATACAGTTTTGTGCATTTCCGCATCCTAATAAGCCATCGGGCCCAGCCAACACATCGTAGCGGTCATCTTCTAGTTCTTTACCAACTGGGTGATGGTTGAACAGGAATGCCTGACCAAGTGCTGTCGGTCCGATGAAGTTGCTGTTCTTGCTTACGTTCGGGCAACTCTCTACACAGCATCCGCATGTCATACATCGACTGAAGTCATATCGAAGCTCAGCCTGTGAAGGGCTCATGCGCACAGCAGGACCTAAGTCATGAATTCCGTCAATCGGAATCCAGGCTTTTAGCCGCTTAAGCGTTTCGAACATGTAGCTTCGATCCACAACTAGATCCCTGATGACCGGGAATTTGGTCATAGGTTCTACTGTGACATAAAGGCTGTCACCTTGTGGTTTGCCGACATTATCGATGAGAGTGGCACATGCCTGACGTGCTGTGCCATTAACCACCATGGTGCAAGTTCCGCAAACTTCCTCAAGACATGCTGCTTCCCATGCGGGGGCAGTCACTTTATCACCTTTGGTGTTTACGGGGTTACGCTGAATGGTCATCAAGCAACTGATGATGTTTGAGTTCGGCACGTACGGCATTTTGAACTCGTCCCAGTAAGATGCCGATTTCGCATCCTTCTGGCGCTTGATCTTCATTACTATTGAGTTATAAGCCATAGTTCAGTACGCCTCCTTACTTCTTCTCACCAGTTTTGCTGGTGGCTTTATCTTTGGCGTAGTTGCGCAGTCGAGGAGTAATTAGCGATGTATCAACATCGGTGTAACTAATCTCTGGCTCGCCGTTCTTCCATTCGGCAATGGTGGACTTCAGGAAGTTCGCATCATCACGTTCAGGGAAGTCAGGTTTGTAATGCGCACCACGGCTTTCATTACGCAGAAGAGCACCCTTAGTAATTGTCTTAGCAAGTACAAGCATGTTCTTCATGTTGCGTGTGAATACAGCGGCTTGATTGGTCCATACACCAGTGTCCGCCAAGCCAACATTCTTCATGCGCTCCTGCAGTTCACTGATTTTTGCTAGGGTCTTCTCAAGTTGTTTGTTGTATCGAACAACGGTTACGTTCTCGGTCATAACCTGCCCAAGCTCGTCATGCAGCTTATATGGGTTCTCTGATCCGCTCATAGCAACAGTTGCGTTGTATTCGTCTTGTCGCTTTTTCTGCATGGAATCATACAGGCTAGAGGAAAGATCCTCAGAGAGTGTATCGAGACCAGCAATATATCGTGATGCAGACTCGCCAGAAGTCATACCTGCGAAGATACAACTCAACAGTGCGTTAGCTCCTAAGCGGTTAGCGCCGTGGAACTGATACTCACATTCACCAACAGCGTATAGACCAGGTATATTCGTAGCCATATTCTGGGTGCTGTTAGGATCTAGCAAGCCGTCGGCTGTCTTATCGTAGTTAACCCACAGGCCGCCCATGCTGTAGTGAACAGATGGGAATACCAACATCGGAACATCTCTAGGGTCTTGTCCTTTGAACTTAATGTAAATTTCAAGAATACCCCAAAGTTTCTTGGTCGCGGTTTCACGGTCAAGATGGGTAATATCGAGATAGACCTGGTTCTTTCCGCCCACACCTAAGTTCTGGTTAACACAGATGTCAAAGATTTCGCGAGTGGCGATGTCGCGTGGAACCAAGTTGCCATAAGCAGGATACTTTTCTTCTAAGAAGTATAGGCGTTCTGCTTCTGGAATATCCTGAGCTGCTCGGGTTTCTGCTGGGTTGCGTGGAACCCACACACGTCCGCCTTCGCCACGGATACCTTCCGACATCAACCGGTTTTTGTCTTCACCAGGAATAGCCGTTGGGTGAACCTGGATCATTTCAGGGTTGCCGTATTTGGCTCCCTGCTGGTAGACGTAACTAGCTGCGCTGCCGGTGTTAATGATGGACTGAGTGGACTTGCCGTAGATGTAACCAGGACCGCCTGTAGCCAAAATAACTGCATCAGCGCGGAAACTGCGGATCTCCATGGTGTATAAGCTCTGAGCGACGATACCGCGGCAAACGCCATCGGCATCCTTAATAACACCGAGGAAGTCCCACCCCTCATATTTGTTAACTGCACCTTCGCACTCATATCGGCGAACCTGCTCATCGAGTGCGTAAAGAAGCTGCTGACCAGTGGTGGCTCCAGCGAATGCTGTTCTTCGGTGCTTGGTACCGCCAAATCGGCGAAAGTCTAGAAATCCTTCGAGTGTTCTGTTGAAAGGCACACCCATGCGGTCCAGCAAGTAGATAATACTTGGTGCGCGATCGGTCATGGTGCGTACAGGTGGTTGGTTGGCTAGGAAGTCTCCACCGTATACGGTGTCATCGAAGTGTTCCCAGGTGCTGTCGCCTTCACCCATGGTGTTTACGGCGCCGTTAATTCCACCCTGAGCACATACAGAGTGGCTTCGTTTAACAGGCACTAATGAAAACAGATCTACTTTCAGACCTTTTTGTGCACTTTTGATGGTAGCCATCAAACCTGCTAAGCCGCCGCCAACTATAATAACGCGGTGATTTGCCATTTTGTTTGAAACCTCTCCTTAGTGCCCCATGTTCCATAGTGGGTTGATAAAGCCGTAGAAGGCCAACCAACCGAAGCCTGTCAGCAGCACAAATAGTATATTGCATACTAGAGCGCACTTCTTCTGAGCTTCATGGGTGATCGTAATACCCCAGCGAACGCAGAAAGCCCACAAGCCGTTACTGAAATGGTAAGTAGCTGCGGTAACGCCAAGAATATAGATTGCAGCAATTAGTGGGTTTTGGAATTTCTCATGCATACCATCATACTTGATAGAGTCAAGCCCTGCGCCAAGGTATTTAGCCATGATTGT
>CAZFLA010000003.1:11485-36419 GCA_964519405.1 uncultured bacterium | reverse complement strand
GTCGTAAATACATGGTAGGTGATATACAGAACGAGAAATATCCCCGATACTCGCTGAAATACGTAAGCAAGGTTTCGTTTGTACGTGTAGTTCGCATAGTTCATAGTTCCATGAGATGTAATCAGCAACCCATACGCTGCGTGAAAGAGCAGCGGAATGAAGATAATGCCGAACTCCATCAACATGAAAATATGCCGCGGAATTATCTCGAAAAACTCGATGACGGCGTTGAAGTTCTTTGCACCAGTCAACGAAAACGAATTCAATACTAGATGCTGCACCACAAAAAAACCAACCGGAATAATACCGGTTAAAGAGTGCAGCTTATGCAACAGGTGGTTATCAGATGCGATCAACGACCTGCGAAAACTGACTGCAGATGCCATATAGGTACCTCGACTCCTGTTGAGGTTATTGATAGTGCATACTATTTTTACACACTACAATAGACATTATAGCGAAGTTGACGCCTGAGGCCAAAACGGGAAGTAGGAACAATGAATACGGCAATTACTAATATATCGATAATATATCAACGTATAAGGACCATTAATGACATTAGAATCAAATAGAAACGATAGCGTATTATGATGTCAGTAGGTAAAAAATTACCGATATAGCATCTGATTGTGCTCGTATCATGAGTCAAAACAGTATCGGGATATCCTGTTGCCAGAGCGAAGCTAGTCATCTGTGTATACGGAAACTATATCCAGACATACCCAAAATGCTTAATCGTGCGGCGCCAATGTACGGCAGCAGTTATGATGCAGACATTCGACGCAGAAATGAATGAAATGCTAGGTGCGATGACACAGCGACCGATGTCGTGTTTCGCTATACATCGCGCAGCACGATCTCCGTTAGTTAGGTTGGGCGTTGCGCTGGTGTTACTTTGTTGGGTCGTGTTACGGTGAATACAACCGGGGAAGCATTTGGTGGAATCACTGAGTTCGAGGAGAACAGCAAGGGATGTCATAAAGTGACTTCAACTGTCGACTCAAAGCGGTTCTTAGATCATGATTTTACTGTGACACGACGAAGTTAAGACTATGAAGCACCGTCACTATATATTTGCGCCGGTGCTTTGAATTCAGTGTTGTGTTTTAGTTGATAAATCCAGCCATCGGTGAGCGATTACTACCGCGGCATAGCCATCAATAGGTGCTCTTGGACACAGCCAAGAAATTGGAAGCAGACAGAGGCAGCCTTTTGGTGGATTATACTTGTAGTATATTGCCTTGGCTTCTTCGGAACTGCTTCGCTCATTTACTATTTCATATTGAGGGTAGATAGCCTGAACAACAGGCTTTAGAGCTTTGTGACCAGTACCATTACCCATCACAACAGCTTCTGGTTTGTATTTCTGCTGCCACATTGTGCAATATTCTGTGATTTGTTCCGCAGGGATGACTAGCACTTCTACTGGTACTCCCTGATGGTCTACAATGGCTAATCCGCATTTCGAGGTTCCTGGGTCAATGGCGAGTACACGTCCAATGAAGCAATCTACTTCGCTCAAGGTACCATCCTTAGTCGAATTTTTAATTCGTCTCCAGTATATGTATCATTCTTGGCAGTGAATGATATCTCAGCTTTACGTGATAACCCCGAATATTTCAACTGCTGAACGGCTTCGGCAAGCTCCTCGTTAGGCAGGTCACCGACGGAGCTTGTTCCGTTGCTTCCGATAACAGGCAGCAGTCCTGCTTGTACCGCTCGACTTTTTACATCAGTCACTAAGAACTGCACAATTTGGTTTGATAATACCCCGGCGTTAACTCCGGTAAACACCTTCATACGAGCAATTTCCTGCCCGCTTTTGAATACGAGTTGGTTGCGATACGGCGTAAGCTCGATGGGCACCGGTTCAGCAGCGTAGCTGTTGCGTACGCTGGATGCCACCACAAGCACAGGTTCATTGGATGTGGCTATCTGCATAGATAAAGCTCTAATACTTTCCCATTCATCCGCCACCACCTCTGAACTCTGCTGATCTGGAGTTGTTAAAGTAATCTTCTTAACAGGAACGTAAGCAGCCCTCCAGGAATCACCTTTAGCGGCGCCTCGGGCTTCAGCAGCCCATCCGGCTTCTACCAGCAGTCTTTGAAGTTCCTGCCTAATACGCTTAACACCTAGTTTGTTGCTAACAATACGGCGGAACACTTCCTGTCCTCGTTCAAACACCAATGGTTTTGATGTTTTATCTATTAGTGAACTGACGGCATCGCGCAGCTGAGCTTCCTGCAGTTTCAGGTTGGCTATAGTGGAATCAAGCTCTTTTAACTGTGTTTGCAGTTCCGCACTTTTATTTGCTAGTATAGTTCCTTCAGCGCGCAGTTTCTCGTCTTGCTTACTGAGCTCTTTATTTTGTGTCTCTAATTCAAGGTTCTTACCTTGAGTTTCGATGTTGGCTCGGAGACTTAAGCGGTTTGCTTCAAGGAAGCGTGCATTCTGTGAAAGAAGGAAATCGCTGGAGCTCTTAAGCTTCTTAGCCGTTCGCTTCAACTCTTCAGACTCTGCCATCAGTAACTTATTACTGTTGGCTAAAGTATTCAATCGTAGTTTTTGGCTGGCGATCTGGCTTTGCAGTCGGATTTCTGTGCCCTTAAGTTTCTCAACCTGTTGGTTTCGTTGAGCAAGTTCCAGCTTCGCGTTTTGAAGCATCACGACCTGTTTTTGCAGCAGTATATTATTGTTTTTCAGCTTCAGCGTTTGTGACTGAAGTTTATCGCTGATATTAGCTAATTCTGTAGTGATTGAGCGGTATTTACGGTTTAAGACTGTATAGCGGCTTTCCGTCTGTTTCAACAGCTTTAAGGTCTTTTCACCCTTGAAGATGATATCTCTGAAAGTGGCGACCGACATCAATATGATGGCCAGCGACAGCATGGAGATAACAGCTCCAGTGAAGGCTGTGACAATCATGGCTGTATATCGGGGACGAAAACCCCATATACTTAGCTTCTTGCGACCCAGAGTGCGGCCAAGCCAGTCCCCTAGATAGGCGATAAAGCCCGATAGCAGAACGACTATGATACCAACAGACACAGTTATGGGCATCTACTGATCACCGACTCTTTTGCCTTAAGAAATATATACCCGCGACCAATCCAAGGAAATCCGGTAGAAATGCTGCGACAACAGGGTGAATAGTGCCATTCTTACCCATTATGTAGAGATATTCATACAGCGTCCAGTATAGGAAGATGACTACAATACTCGTGGCAAAGCCTGCGGCTGCCGTTGCACGTTGCCGGCGTATAGCCAGAGGAGCTCCAACAAGCCCGAAAATGAAACTCGCTAATGGTAAGCTAATTTTATTCAACAATTCGACAAGTAATTGATCCGTGTTCTCGCCAGCTTTATGATACTTCCGTATCTTCCGCATGGTATCACGGAAGCTTCGTGCATCAGGATCCGGCACGAGATCTTCTTCTACTTGCTGTAATGATTTATTCAATCCGCTTTTAAGCTGCCGTGTACTGGAATACGCAAATTCTACTCTTGCCGTTCCGTCTGCTGCTTGCCAATAACCATTCTCTAGGTTCCATTCCACTCCGCCGATCCATTTTGCCCGCTCAGCACAAACAGTGAATTGAGGAACCCAATGACCATTGACAGGAGCAAACTGGGTGGCTGTGACATCATAAAGGATGCCCGATTCAAGGTCTGCTCCGCCTTGGGCAACGATGGATGTTTGAACTTTGTTATCAACGGTGACTGTCTGGCTCACAGCTCGTGTTTGGTCTCCAACTTGCTTAACAATCGCTGTTTTTAATCGCCACATCTCTGCAGTTGCCTTAGGAACGGCAAACTCATAGAAGAACATAGCGACAAAACTGACCAGCAAACCGAAGATCGCTACAGGAACCATGATTCGAACGAGGCTATATCCAGAGGCATAAGTAGCCACCAATTCGCTCTCACCGGAAAATCGCCCAAAAGCCAGCAAACTGGCTAAAAGCATACCCATTGGAAATGTCTTAACAATAACCGCAGGGAGACTGAGCATGATGAGTTTGGTAACTAGAAACGGTGAAGCGCCCTTGACCATATATTCTGCTATGGAAAATAGGTTGGTGCCCGCGAAAAACAGCACAGTAAACATCATAATGCCGAAGAAGAACGGCGATATGAGTTCCTGAAGAACAAGCCTATCTACTACCTTAAGTCGAATCATATATTGTCGTATTCCTGCCCAAGGTAGAACTTACGTGCGATTGGGTTTTGCGGAAGGTCTTCCGATGCCCCTTCGGTAACAATCTTACCCTCAGCAATGATATATGCACGATCGGTAATACGTAAGGTGGCTCGCACGTTATGGTCGGTTATCAATATCCCGATACCCATTTTTTCGCGTAATGTGGCGATAATTTTCTGTAGGTCGGCAATAGCAATCGGGTCGACACCAGTAAAGGGTTCGTCGAGCAAAATAAACTGAGGGGATGCCGCGATAGCTCTGGCAATCTCAACTCGACGGCGTTCGCCTCCGGACAACACATAAGCTTGTGACTTTCTCAAGCGTGCGATGTGGAAGTCATCAAGGATGGTATCAATCTGTCTATTTGCGTCATCACCGTCAATGCCCCGGGCTTGCAATACCAACCGTAGATTGTCTTCTACAGTGAGTTTACGGAACACCGATGGCTCTTGGGCGAGATACCCAATGCCTTGACGGGCGCGTGCGAACATCGGCATGGATGTAATATCATGGTCATTTAAGTAAACACGGCCATCAGAAGGTTGAACTAACCCCACGGTCATATAGAAGGATGTTGTTTTCCCTGCTCCGTTTGGTCCAAGCAGACCTACGATTTCGCCAGTATTCATAGCAAAACTGACACCATCTACAACTTTTCGGCCACGGTAGACTTTCACTAAGTTTTCAACGCGTAGGCTGGCTGTCATTTCTTAGTGCTGGTCTCCTTAGAGGAGTAGGTGGCTTCCGTTTGTTCTTCGCTGCCTGATAGGGTGACGCTATCAATATTAACTGCGCCATTTGCCGTATTTAGGTCTATCACACCAGATGCACCCTTCTGTGTAGCTACAAAATCGGCTTCTTCTACGGTGATGTTCACCCCGCCTTTTAGCAGTATCTTGGGGGACGACGCATTTCCGACATATTCCACGCTGCCAGCATTACCGCGAGCTTTGCGGTTTTGTTTGCCATCGGTGACAAATAGTTCCACACCACCAGTTGCAGATGCGTTGTCGATACGAGGCTTTCCTGCTTGTGGAGCTCGGGAAACAATGACTATCTTCTGAGCTGTCATGCGTAGAGTGCCGTCATTGCGTTCGAGCACTACGCGAGAACCCGTCACCTCAACACGTATCTGTTTGTCAGCACTGTAGGATGTTTTGATATCTTTATATTTGGAGAGTTTGAAACTGCCGACAGTGGTTTGTGCACTTGAAGTTGAAGTGAATACTGCTAACATCAGCAGTATGAATGAATAACGGATGTATTTATACATGCGTAGCTCCTAGATATTCTTATGGATTAATTAGGTGCATGGACGTGAAGTCCGTATTCAATTCCATGCGTTCCCCTCGAACGTCAAATGCCTCACCGTAGACTCTTACGTGCCCTTCAGCAACAATCATATGCTTTTTGGCATACCACACAGCCTTATCAGCTTGTAGGGTGACCTGGTTCACCATGGAGGCCGCTTTCACACCGCCAGAACAGGTCACTTCGTATTTGTCTTTATCTGCGGTTACTTTGGCAGCCTGCAGCTTGTTAACTGGTTTCCCGCCCTTATCGTAAAGCGTGCAGCTAACCTGCTCAAACCGTCCACTGCTGTCTCCACCTAGTTCACCGCCATTTAAGCCGATGCCAGTTTTGGCTGTGGCTTCCCACAAAACACGACTAGGTGTGCCTGGAATCAACCATTTTACAGAAATTGCGCGCGAGGCCACCTGCAACGTCGGAGCAGGTTTAGATTTCTCTTTTACCTGCTTCTGAGGTTGTTTATTGCAGCCGCATAGGAATACGGCGATAATAATGACAATGGTAGCTGCACTTCGCATACTCATATAGTTTACATTATCGAGACGCTATCATGTTGGTTATTTACCTTCTATAAATAATGACTTTAACCAAATACCATGGGTTACCACAGCTAACACTGCAAGGGTTGTACGGCAAAGCGATTAGCCAACACCTACAACCACGCATCTCTTTGTGCTTGTGTATCGGCTTACTCGCTGGAATTTGTCTATCGGCAGTAATGTCGGGTGTCGTGTTAGCAGTCGTGGCTTATGGATTAGTGTTGGTCGTAATTGCCTTTCGCCGATGTATTCATGATGTTGTGCTGTTGATGACTATTGGGTTAGCTATGGGAGTATCGGTAGGAATACCGCAGTCGATTATCACACACAGACAGTTGGCACAGTCGGTATCCGGAGAAGGGGAGTTAACGGTACACGTGTTAGCTGAGCCTAAAATCATTGGCAACAGAGCGAGTTTAGTTGTTTCTGTTGACCGAAGTGCTCAGTTGATGCCAGGTTCAAAAATGCAGTTAATGCTGTTTGATATCCCGGAATACGAGATCTATCGAGGACAATCTCTCCTCATACACTGTAAGTGGCAAGCGGTTCCCAATAGTCCCTATGGTTTATGGCTGCGTCGGAGAGGCATCTTTCTACAAAGTGCGATGGGATCTTCCGACAATATGAGGCTAATTCCAAGTAAATCACTGCTGACATGTATGAGCCGTGTTCGGGCAGTTTGCTTAGGTGGGTTGACTGATAGCTTACCAGGTCGAGTTCGCGGGTTAGTTAAAGGTATATCACTTGGCGACACAAGCGATATGCCCAATTCGCTTCGGGATAGTCTTGCCAACTCGGGGATAATCCATATTATGTCTCCAAGCGGTCTTCATGTTTCGGCGGTGTTTGGGTTTGTCTGGTTGTTATTGGGTCTGCTGACCACGCCGCGTTCGTGGCGAATTGTGATGAGCATTATCGCTGTGTGGGCGTATGCCTTGGTATGTGGTGGAGAGAGCCCCGTGATTCGCAGTGCTGTTATGTGCAGTGCTGTGGGATTAGCTCAATGTGCTCATCGAGACCGTGACGCGTTGAGTTCATGTGCTGTAGCCGCCATGGTGATTTTGATATGGCAGCCATACAGCATCTATGATCCCTCATTCCAGATGTCCTTTGTGATGGTTTGCTGTATCATCGCAATTGCAAACTGTGTAATGTACCGCCGCTACCAAAAGCAGTTACTCTCAAGATGGCTGCACACACTGCGACAACTGTTGCTTGTGGGCATATTGTGTGCTGCGGCTGCTCTGCCGCTGAGTGCATACTACTTCAATCGCATTTCAATCATCAGTCCGATCACCAATATACTAGTGGCATTCCCAGTCAGCGTCATTACATGCTTGGTTCCATTGGTAGGTTGGTTAGAGTCAATCGGAATCGAATTATACTCAGTCACTAGTTGGTTGTTGCGGCTCTGTGCGGAGGCGATCATGTTTTGTGCTGATCGTGCTTGCAGCATACCAGGAAGCAGTATGAAAACGGCTGCTCCATCCGTGCAGTTACTCATTGTATACTACTCTTGTTATGGTAGTTTGTTGGTAATTATCAGGCAGTTCGTCAGAAAGAGGCACTCGGTAGTTGCGTAGTATTATTGTTTCGGCATTTATGTGTGTATTGGCCGTGAATACTGCCACGGCTCAGTCCTTGGTTGTCGACAAAGATGCACATACTGCCAATCAACTAACACCAGTGATCCCTGAGAATGCCTTCACGATGGTATCGGGCGTATCAACACTGTTGCCAGGAACATCACTCTATCTGGTAACTAGTTCCGTTTGTGAAGCTAGTCAGATGGCATTGAACCAAGCATATACCGCTGGCAGTGCGGAACAAGCCGAGAATAACAACAATAAGTTATTGGTTAAAAAGTTCGATGAGCTAGAGATATCGCCAACCCATGAATTGACTGCGAAAGGTATTGAAGCCGCATGGCGTGACCACACCTTAACGGCGGATAAAGTCATCGGAAATACAGATATACATGAATATCAGTTCGATGGCGATGTATTTGTTACTTCCGAAGGCCTAAGCCTCAAAGCTAAACAGTATCAATTGAATACCAAGTATCGCGACTGGAGATCATCAGGATTTAGTGGTTGGGCGTCTCCGCAATATCTAGACTCCAGTATGCTTAAACAAAACCTGATCATGAGCGGTGCAGATATGACGGGTACTCAGAAGACGGCTCATATGACCGACTGCATATTAACTACTTGCGATCGTGAGCATCCACACTATGAGATCGACGCCGACACGGCCGATTTTGTAAAAGGAAAGAGCCTTACCCTCACTGATCTTCGGCTGCGGATGTGGAACAGAACCCTGTTCAAGATACCGAAACTTGTAATCCCACTAGACCGCGAATATGATCCCGAGTATATCCCTGAAGTAGGTAACTCGGTAGATGAAGGCTATTTCGTGAAGATGGCCATGGGATACGCCTTGATTCAACAGCAGGGAAAACTTCGTCTGCAGCTTATGCAGAAAAAGGGCGTTGGGTTGGGTGTAGAACAGCCATACGAGTATGGTCAAAACAAAGGAACCATACAGGTGTATGGCTTGCTGAATCAAACCCAAGGATCACGGTATATCACCGCATCATTGAATAACACATCTAAATTGCTGGGCATGGAAGCTAATTTCACGGGCGATCTTAGAAACAATAGCTACATGCTAGGCAATGACAGCAGCAGCAATCTGAACCTCACACTTTCGCAGACGGCAAGGGGAAGCAGCTTCAACAGCAGTTCGAGATATGAAAGCCAAGACTCCTCATATTACAGCAGCCATACATTCAGTCAAGCGCTGTCATATGGTTACCGATGGGGTAGGCAGTCCATTCGAGTGTCGAGTGACTATTCTCAAACCAATAATGCATACAATGGTGCCGCCTCCACTACGATGGAGCGCCTTACAGGCGGGCTAGATGGCAGTGGGGTATTAGGATCAGTTGACTGGGGGTTAACGGTTAACCGCTATTTTGATGTAGGAGCTGATCAAAACAGCATAATGTATGGTGGTTTGGAGAAGCTGCCGGAGTTGAGTGTGAAGTCTGATGGATATCGCTTATGGAAGAAGAACGATGACCTAAGCCTAAGCACTATTCTGGGAAGATATGCACAAATGCCCGACGGTGATACCATCAGCCGTGCTCTGTTTGAGGCATCATGGAACCCTAAGTGGAGTGACCGGAATGGAATCAAGTTCACAGGATCTAGCCTTTTCCGGCAGATATTCAGCAGTGACAACTCCGCACAGTATGTACTGCAAACAAGCTTAGGTGTGAATAAGCAGATAGCAGATGGCTTATCATGGCGAGCGAATTACCAGTATAGCCGGCCATATGGATATAGTCCACTATCGTTAGACTACACAGGCAAAAGCAGTTATGCATCAGTAGGGGTTGAGTATAACAAATCTGATGTGCTCAAAATTCGTGTAGGAAGCGGATATGATTTCTTCGCGGAGCTGCAGCACAGTAATCCCTGGCGTATGCTAAACCTTGAGGCCATGGTAAAACCAAGTTCAACGGCTCAGATCGCCTTGACAAGCAGCATTGATCCTAACAGCGGTCGCTGGGACAATCTACGCTCCATCGTGAGATACTCAGATAAAACTGTGAGTGCTAATATAAGCGCTCTTTATGATCCAAAAACTGATAAGCTAGCATCTGGCAATGCCTATCTCGAGACCTATCTATTCAATAATGGTTGGCGAATTGGCGGGTTACTGAACTACAATGGCTATACGGATCAATTTGATAGTCAGCAATACCAAATTATCCGCGACATGCATTGTATGGAAGCTGTGTTCAGCATGTCGGATATTCAAACCGGATATTCCGTTGGTAAGCAGTTTATGCTCCAGCTAAGGCTTAAAGCATTGGGCAAAACACCTAAGCTAGGTAAAGGCAATTCGGGTGAAAGTTTGATGAGCAGCAGTGGCGGCTACAGCTACTGAAGCCACACCCTGTTTGGCCCTGTCACTTTGCTGATGGCATCGGTGATATCCGATTCTAAATTGACTCTGATGCGTGAATGCACCTTAACTTCACGGTTATCCTGCAGCACATGAATGACAATCGGGCTATCGCCTTGGTAGCAATCGAACAGGCCTTTTAGTGTATTGAGCAGTGGCCGGTGCAACTGTGCCGAAAGCCTGACATGCAGTGTTTTGTTGCTTAAGCTTTCATGCCGTGATACGGTTTCTTCACCTGGTGCAGATCGATCTGTTAGTGCTGACACGGAATCTAGATGAATTTCTGCTACTGGTTTTGCACCTTCACCATCTTCGCTGTCATCTGAACTAACGACTTGATCGCGGTATCTAACTTTACCTTTTAGGATCACCAGCTTGTCCTGACCGAGCTGATGAGCGTATTTTTCATATATATACGGAAAAGCGGTAACTGAAATGCTGCCTGTAAGGTCTTCTAGGGTGAAGGCTGCCATATTTTTACCGGCACTTGTGATGATCTTTCGGTAGCTAGTGATGATGCCAGCAAGTGTGACTTCGGTATCTTTTTCAAGCTCACGTGCGCTGATGCATGGTGTGGCACCAACAGCCCGGATGGTGGGTTCAAGGTGCTTAAGAGGGTGATCGGTAAGATACATCCCCAGAGCCGATTTTTCGTAAGCCATCTTCAATTCACGTGGAATATCGGGCACGTTGGGTAATTCGGGAGCCTGAACCTCCTGTTGGCTAACTTCGTCACCAAACAGACTGCCTTGCCCTGTTTCTTCATCTTTAGCTAGTCGTACTGCAAGGTTCCATGTTGGCTCCAGTGCCGCTGCACAAGCCGCACGATTGGGGTGGATACTTGTGAAAGCTCCGACATTGATCAGTGTTTCGATGACACCTTTGCTTACGCTTCCTGTGCATGCAGCTACCCGTTTGCAGAAATCGAGAAGAGACGTAAATGGGGTATTACCTCTTGCCTCCAGTATGCTCTCTACCGCTGTGCGTCCCACGTTCTTAATCGCCGACAAACCGAACAGTATTTTGCCTTCTGATGTCACGAAGTCAATATCACTTGCGTTAATATCTGGAGCACATACTTCAATACCCCGTTTACGGCATTCATCAACATACTGAATAACTTTGTCTTCTTTTTCCATGAAGACGCTCATGGATGCTGCGAAGTATTCGGTGGCGTAGTTCGCTTTCAACCATGCAGTTTGATATGACACGATGGCATAGCATACCGCGTGAGCTTTATTAAAGGCGTAACCTGCAAATGGCTCAATCAAAGTATAGATTTCGGCTGCTTTGGGCTCTGATACACCGTTCTTTATGGCGCCTTCCATGAACTGTGCGCGCATCTTCTCGATGATCTGACGGTTTTTCTTACCCATAGCCTTACGCATGATGTCAGCCTGTCCTAGGCTGAATCCCGCGATAGCCCGTACGATCATCATAACTTGGTCTTGATAAACAATGACCCCATAAGTCTCGGACAAGATCGGTTCGAGGTTTGGGTGTGTGTAGACAATGGGCTCGATACCGAACTTCTGTTTGATGTATCTAGGGATGTGTTCAAGAGGGCCTGGGCGGTATAACGCGATCATAGCCGCGAGTTCTTGTACCTTTGTTGGCTTCAGCTCGCGGATGTTTTTCCGCATGCCTTCAGATTCAAGCTGAAAGACACCGGATGTATCACCTTCGCCAAGCATATCCCAGCTCTTTTTATCGTCAAATGGGATATTGCGCATGTCAACGTCAACGTTGAAGTTTCGCTTGATGGCTTCTACTGTTTTGCCAATGACACCCAAGTTGGCCAGTCCGAGGAAGTCCATCTTAAGCAGGCCGATATGCTCCAGTTCTGTCATCTGGAACTGTGTTATCTGTTCCCCTTCTTTTCCTCGGAATAGGGGAACATGCTGGTCCAGCGGTTCAGAACAGATGAGAACACCTGCAGCATGAACACTAAGGTGGCGTGAGACACCTTCTATTCGTTTAGCGACCTCAACTACCTGATTGAGCTCTGGATTCTCGACTAACACCTGCTTCAGATCAGCTGTTTCGAGAGCAGACTTAAGGGTGACGTGAGGTAGTGCAGGAACTGCCTTTGAAGCCTTGTCAACGGCTTGAGGGGTGACTTCCAGCACCTTACCGATGTCACGAATCGCAGTTTTGGCTCCGATGGTTCCAAAGGTGCCTATCTGCGAAACATGGTCTTCGCCGTATTTACTTCGGACATACTCAATAACCTCGCCACGGCGGGTATCTTCAAAGTCCATATCGATATCCGGCATAGACACACGTTCTGGGTTAAGGAAGCGCTCGAAGGTGAGCCCGTAATACAGCGGATCTACATCGGTGATACCTATGCAATAACTCACCATGCTTCCGGCGGCAGAGCCGCGGACGCCATAGTAGATTCCATGCTTACGGGAGTAATCCGCAAAGTCCAGAACAATTAAAAAATACATCGGATATCCGGTTTGCTCGATGACGCCAAGCTCGTATTCTAGTCGGTTCTTAGCTTCCTCTGTGACTACAGGATACCGGGCATACATACCTTCGATGGCTAGCTTGCGTAGATGCGCAGCGCCATCACCATTAGGTACACCCGGATCGGGCAGGTGAACCCTAGAAAAGTCGAGTTCTAGGTTAGTCATATCTGCGATACGGACTGTATTTTCTATTGCTTCGGGGATGTCGGGAAAGAGGGCTGCCATTTCATCAGGGCTCTTTACATAGAACTCCTGAGAGCCATACCGCATATGGTCAGGATCAGACAGAACCTTACCAGTTTGAATACAGAGCAAAACCTCATGAGCGTAAGCGTCGTCCGCATTCAGGTAGTGGCAGTCATTAGATGCAATTAGGCCAAGACCGTTATTTCTTGCGACCTGTATAATGCCCTCACGGATCTTTGCTTGTTCGGGCAAATTATGATCTTGTATCTCAATAAAATAGTTGTCTTTGCCAAAAACGCCCTTATAGAAGTCGGCGATTTGTGCGGCTTTCCTCATGTCGCCATCTAGTAAAGCTGCAGCTACCTCACCACTTAAACAGGCAGAGCAAGCGATTATACCTTCGCCATACTGCTCTAAAAGCTCATGGTCGATACGCGGCTTATAATAGAATCCCTGCATCCATGATATGGAGCAAAGCTTCATAAGGTTCTTGTATCCGGTTAGGTTTTTGGCAAGAAGAATGAGATGGTAGTTGCGGCCATCTCGTTGTGCCTCTTTGTCAGTATGCTTGCGTGAGGCGACATAAAATTCGCAGCCAATTATCGGCTTAATTGGATCTCCGTCACCATGAACGCACTGTTCGTAGAACACAACAGCACCAGCCATGCTTCCGTGGTCCGTGATCGCCATGGAGGGCATACCAAGCTCCCGTGCTTTCTTTAGCAGGGGCTTTATCTTGTTTGCACCATCTAACAGGCTAAAGTCTGTATGTGTATGAAGGTGAACAAACTGACTAGACAAGTGAATTACTCCCATGGTTCGTTAGCGGCTGTAGTGACATTATGATTTTACACCACAGTAGAAGACAGGAGTGTCATTGGTGTGATTTGTTATGCCTGAAGGCCATAAAGTAGTCGGTGGTTGAATAATTCACCGCCAACGGATACCATAGATATGTAGCCGCGAAACCTAACTACCATCTCGATATGTGAGGAATAATGGCTTTACCTACCTCTCACAGCTCCGATCATCCACATGAGGAATGTGGTGTTTTTGGCATCTTCGCTCCTGGTGAAGATGTATCTAGAATCGCATTTTTTGGGCTTTATGCCCTACAACACCGCGGGCAGGAAAGTGCCGGCATAGCTGTTTCCGATGGACATAACCTGAACTGTCACAAGAACACGGGTTTAGTCTCATTGGTATTCGATGAAGAGATTCTACAAAATCTTCAAGGAATAGTTGCAGTTGGTCACACTCGATACAGCACCACGGGATCTAATACCCAACGAAACGCTCAGCCTGTCATTTGTGATACCTCTTTGGGTCCGATAGCTGTTGCTCATAACGGCAACCTCATTAATACTCGAATGCTTCGACAAGAGCTCACCAGCAAAGGTGTCACTTTCGAAGGAACAAATGACAGCGAAATCATTGCAAAAATCATTGCAATTGAGTATGAAGCGTGCAAGAACCCAGTCAAGGCTCTACGCGCTGCAATGAAGCGTATATGCGGTGCATATAGCCTTGTTGTGATGGGCAAAGACTTCTTGATGGCGTGCCGTGATCCTTATGGTTTACGACCGTTATGCTTAGGCAATATCAATGGTCATTACCTATTTAGCTCAGAGACCTGTGCTATCAACGTCGTCGCTGCGAAATTCATTCGTGAACTGGCGCCTGGCGAAATCGTTCTTCTAGATGACAATGGGATTACCGCATGTGAGGGTGTTCCCATGATACAGCATGCTCTGTGTGCTTTTGAAACGATCTATTTTGCACGTCCTGACAGCCAGATCTATGGTCGAACTCTTCACGGCGTACGCCGTAACTTCGGTAAGCAACTGGCTATTGAGCACGCTGTTGAAGCAGATATCGTCATTCCAATACCAGATACTGGCATTCCGGGTGCCTTAGGGTACAGCAATCAAAGCGGAATACCGTATTGCGAAGGGCTTATCAAGAACCGCTATATCCATAGAACCTTCATTCAACCAGACCAGCGCATGAGGGAACTTGGCGTAAAAGTTAAGCTAAATCCGCTGCCAGAAGTCATCAAGAATAAACGGGTCATTATGGTTGACGACAGTATCGTACGTGGTACCACGACACGAAAACTCGTCAAGATGCTGTTTGATGAAGGGGCTGCTGAGGTTCATGTTCGCATTACATCACCACCAGTTCAGCATCCTTGCTTCTATGGCATTGATATGGCAACGCCAGAAGAGCTGATCGCCGCTAACTTCTCGGTTGAACAGATACGCGAGCGTATTGGTGCAACATCTTTGGGGTATCTGAGTGTTGATGGCTTAATGGAAGCCCTGCGGATGACATCAGATAACTACTGCTTGGCTTGTTTCAATGGAGAATATCCCATTGAAGTAACTGATGAGCTCAGAACTAATAAACTGCAATTCGAGGATGCTGCGGTTTGTGGTGCTCCAGAAGCGCCAGTTCCGTAGGTGCTGTGTTTTGAGTTTTAAGTTAACTGCTGCAACTGCTGACGCCATGATGGAGATAGGTTCCAGCCTATCTCCATGGCTTCGCAAAGGTGATGTGATCGTCCTCACTGGCACTTTAGGTGCCGGAAAAACCACATTTGTTCAAGGACTGGCCAAAGGGCTAGGAATACACTACCCCGTCCAGAGCCCCACATTTACCCTCATTAACGAACACTTTGGACAGTTGTCGCTTTACCATATGGATGTGTATCGATTAAACAGCGGCTCGGATGCCACGGATTTGGGCCTTTCCGAGTATCTAGATGGTGATGGCGTGTGTGTGCTGGAGTGGGCAGAACGCATTGAAGATGCTTTACCAGATGACTTGCTTCAGTTGGTATTTGAGATAGCAGACGACGACAGCCGTGTTGTCTCTGTGATACCATATGGCAGTCGCTCGATGGAGCTATGTGATAGCTGGGAGGCTAGTTTATGATCTTGTTATCAATAGAAACATCGGCGGAGATATGCAGTATAGCCATTTCAGATGACAATAGACTGCTGGCACGCACCAGTTGGCCTCATAAGATGCAGTTATCTACCCGGCTGCACGGCATACTAGATCAAGTTTTTAAAACCGCGAATGTAAATCCACAGGATGTAGACGGGTATGCGGTGGGCTTAGGGCCAGGTTCTTTCACGGGTACACGTGTGGCTGTTGTGATGGGTAAAACATTAGCAACTGCCGCCAACAAACCTCTATATGGCACAGATTCCCTTGAGATGATGGCATATAGGCTTTGTGTGAACAATCCAGAATGTATGATTCTGTCGATAATGAAAGCTAGAATTGGGGAAGTCTATGGTGCGATATATCAATACACACCAAATGATGGCTTTCACCGTGTTGATGCAGAAATTGGCGTTTATACGCCTGAAACTCTTAGCCAACTAGTCGACAAGTGCGGTAATAAGCAACTGATCGTCACAGGACAGCTTTCTGAAGAGTTCAATAATATTAAACAAACTCCATCTTCTGTGTGTTATGTTCCCAATATGCCTGATGCCGAATTGCTTGCAGATGTATCCCATCATCAAGCTTCGCTAAACACGACACTAGACGCATTTCTGCTAACACCTTGCTATGTAAAGCAAGCTTCTGTTACAATTCCTAAGAGGCGACTGGTAAATCCGTTCGCCCAAGAATAGTGCTTAAGGCGGTCTATGGACCAACGCTCTATCCAGGAATTTCTGGATTACCTCACAATTGAACGCCGTTCATCTGAGCACACAATCGATGCCTATTCACGTGACTTACATCAGTATTTTCAGTATATAGACAAGTCTGATAGTAAGGGCGTTGAAGGGTTTATCAACCACCTGCGTGAAGAAGGGTGTTCAGATCACACTGTGGCCCGCAAGCTGAGTGCTTTGCGGGCATATGGGCGTTTCTGTGCCTCTACACGTAATGATGAAAACATCCATATAGATAATGATTGGCGACAGCATTTACCCGATATCTTGCCACATGCCTTGCGCCAAGACCAGATATTCGCTATTCTCGATGCTGTGCCCTTGAAAGATGCACTAGGACTGAGAGACAGAGCGATGTTTGAGCTTGCGTATGCTTCAGGGCTTCGTGTGTCTGAGGTCGTTGGACTGCGGCTTCCAGAGCTAGACCTTACGGATTTGTTCTGCAGGATAACGGGCAAACGAGGCAAAGTAAGATGGGTGCCGTTTGCGGCCGTCACTGCCGATAGGTTAGCTAACTATATCACTTTTGGCAGAAGTCACTTTTTGCGTGATATCAGTGAGGACTATGTATTCCTTAGCAATAGGGGACGGCCCGTGTCGCGAAATCACTTTTGGCTTCGACTGAAAGATGCTGCCAAACGAGCCGGTGTTACGGATCATGTATCACCGCATACTCTGCGTCATTCATTTGCCTTGCATTTATTGGAAGGCGGTGTCGACCTCAGGGTAGTTCAAGAACTGTTGGGACACAGTAGTATTGCTACAACGCAGGTTTATACACGCCTGACGATGGAGCATTTGCAGCAAGTTTACACAAAGGCCCACCCAAGGGCCAAGTAATACGAAACGGATAATGATGATGCCTACAACTACCGATGAAAACATTCTGTATTCACAGTTATTTGATAATACCGCGATAAGTGAACTGATTAGTAAGTGCGTGGAGTCAAATGCGCTTGAAGTCAGCGGAATCAGCGGGAACCTAACGCCTGTAGTGATCGCGGGATGTTGGAACAACAGCAACAACAGTATGCTTGTGGTAGTTGGTGAACAGGAAAACACAGATACCCTCACCAATGACCTGCATCAGTTGGGTGTTCCTGAGGAAGCAGTGGTCAGCTTACCCGCTATGACCCAGTTGATGTTTGATGATACACCTGCTGATACTAGGCTCATCGGTAATCGTATTGAGGTGTTGTCTAAAATCGCATTGGGACAACGTGTGCTTGTTGTGGCTAGACTACAGGCGTTATGCGAACCCACACTGCCCAAAGATAAACTTGCTGAGTGTTGCTTCCAGCTAGATATCAGCAAGGAATATGATGTCGATCAGCTATGTAAACAACTAACTATACTGGGATATGAGCGTGAAGAGATGGTTGCTCACCGCGGTCAATTCAGTCGACGTGGTGGGATTATCGATATATTTCCAGCTCATGCCATGCAGCCAATTCGCTGTGAGTTCTTTGGAGATGAGATCGAACGGTTGAATATGTTCGATCCGGAAACGCAGCGCAGCGTCCAACCTGTGGATAAAGTGCTGATAACTCCTGCTCGCGAGGTGTTGTGGAGTTGTTCTGACAGTGACGGCGCTGTGTTGTATGGTCAGGAAATACTGCCAGAACACGTAAAGAACGTCGCAAAAAAAGGACCCCAAAGTGCCACCACGTTAAACACTCTGACTGCTGATGACTTTACAAGTTTGGAGAACCAAGTTTCTTTCGACAGACTAGAGCAATATATCGCTTGGCTTCATCCAGGAAGCAGTGTGCTGGATTACATCCAAGGATTTGATATCTACCTTCACGATATGACCCGTATTCAGTCAGACGATCAACGCACAGGAGAGGAAGCGGCTGATATATTCAGTCACAGATACCGAAGAGGAGAGCTGTTCTCCATAGAGGAGCTTTGGAAAGATTTACCGAATGCCTTCCTTCCTGGCAGCGATGTGTCTGATCGAATAAATCTGGTATTGGGAAACAACCGGTGGGTTGCTCTGAACTCATACGAAGCCTCACCCGATATGGTCGCATTTAAGCAGCGCATTAATATGAACTGCACAATGCTGCCGGGCTATCGTGGACAGGGGACGGTATTAAAAACGAGCCTTGAGAACTGGATCGACAACGAATGCAGTATAGTCTTCCTCACTGAACAGCCTAAGCGTTTGAGGGAGATTCTAGAGGAGTGGGACCTACATCAGTGCGTCGTTCATGATTCTGTTCAGGCTGGTAAGCTAGGACTTTTCCGAAGCCGATTTTCATCTGGTTTTGCGTTTGAGGAAGCACGGCTGTTTTTCATTACGGATGTTGAATTATTCGGCGCCAACAAAATGCGGGTTACTCGCAGCCGACTGAAGGAAGGTGTTCCGCTTAGCTCCATTCTGGATCTTCGTGAAGGGGACTATGTCGTCCACATCAACCACGGTGTGGGTATTTTTAGGGGTATTGTATCTCGTAATGTTTTAGGTGTGCGCAGAGATTATCTGCTAATTCACTACAAAGCCCCCGATACCCTCCTAGTGCCTACCGATCAAATCGATCGTATTCAACGCTACATAGGTGCTGGCGAAGATCATGAACCGGAATTGAATAGACTTGGTGGCACGGAATGGCATCAGGCAAAGCGCAAGGCCAAGCAGAAGGCGCAGCATATCGCAGCCGAACTCGTTCGGCTTTATGCTGCGAGGCAATCTGCTGACAGATCACCTTATTCCGCGGACTCACCTTGGCAGCAAGAAATGGAATCAAGTTTCCCATACGAGGAGACTCCTGACCAACGGAAGGCGATATTCGATGTTAAGCGCGATATGGAGATCACTCGACGGCCGATGGATAGATTGGTGTGTGGAGACGTTGGCTTTGGGAAAACCGAGGTCGCTATCAGAGCGATATTTAAGGCAGTGCTTGACGAAAAACAGGTTGCTGTATTATGTCCAACAACGGTGTTGGCAGCTCAGCACTTCAGCACACTTCAAGATAGATTTGCTCCATACCCAATCAACGTGGCACTGCTGAACAGATTCTGCACACCTAAAGAGGCACGTCAGATCGTAGAGAAGTTAAAGCTAGGTGAGATCGATGTTGTTGTTGGCACGCATATGCTGCTTGGCAAAACTGTGGAGATACCTAGACTAGGTCTGCTTGTAATTGATGAAGAACAAAGGTTTGGAGTTAAACACAAAGAGAAACTAAAGCAGATAAAACAAAATGTTGATGTTTTAACCTTATCTGCTACACCGATTCCGCGAACTCTCCATATGGCGCTAGGCGGACTACGCAGCATGAGCGTCATCAACGATCCACCGTTTGGACGTTTACCAGTTCGCACGATCGTGCGCGCTTTTGATGAAGACGTCGTTCGTGAAGCGATACTTAGAGAGTTAGGTCGCGGTGGACAGGTATTCTATGTTCATAATCGCGTGCAGAGCATATATCACACCGCAGACCATATACAGAAACTCGTACCGACGGCTCGGATAATGGTTGGTCACGGACAAATGCCTGATGATGAACTCGAAAAGGTCATGGGAGCAGTATACTCACATGAGTGCGATGTGCTCTTGTCTACTACGATCATCGAAAATGGCATCGATGTGTCGAACGCAAACACGTTGATCATTGAAAATGCACACCACATGGGTTTGGCTCAACTCTATCAGTTAAGAGGGCGAGTTGGTCGAAGCGATCGACAAGCATATGCCTATTTCCTGTATCGACACGAGGCTGCACTCGATGTTCGCGCCGAACAGCGTCTAGATGCAATCAGGCAGTTTAGCGGATTGGGCTCAGGGCTTAAAGTCGCCATGCGTGATTTGGAGATCAGAGGAGCTGGCGACCTGCTAGGGCAGCAGCAAAGCGGAGCCATGGAAAGTGTAGGATTTGAGCTATACACTCAACTGCTGTCAGAAGCGATTATGGAAGAGCGCGGTGAAACCGAGCAGAAGGTCTTTTTGCCGCCGGTCGATATTCCGATCAATGCATTTATACCAGATGGGTATATAGGTAATGAAGCTCAGAGGATACTTGTGTATAAGCGTATGGCCGCTACACAAAGCACCGAGGACCTTCAAGAGCTGCATGATGAACTTGAGGATAGGTATGGACCTATACCCGCGTCTTTGAAAAACGGCCTAGGAATTATTGGACTTCGGTTTGCAGCAGCAACTATACATGCTCAGGCAGTCAAAGCCGAACCGAATGGGTGGGTAGGCATCAAGTTACTTCCAGGCCACCAGATGCCAACGAAACTCCAAAAAACGCTGGCACTGCGTTACCGAAATGAGCGATTTACCACAGACTCTATCAAGGTCAATATAAGTGCAGCGCCGAACCCTATTGTTAGGATTTCCGAAGTGATCAGCAACTTCCGCGATTACAAAGAGAGATCAGCTTGACCGGGTAGGATAGCTAGTAAATTCGGCATTGTGGAGTAAAATCGAACAGTGATATACAGACTGGTATGCGAGAGTGTCAATGATGTATATCGATGATCCCGTTACAAAATAATAACCACTAATTATATTTGTCATATCGGTATCTAAACGCTGATACGGCTTACCATTTTCGATACAGGTAATATTGCTAGTTTTTTTAATATGTTAACTAATTAGTGCATTTTATAGATATTGGGTTATTGATGTGTGGTACATACATGTCAGAAGTGTTGATAAAACAGTAATGGAGACATTTCTAACTCATTAGTAATTGTGAGGGAATTGGAATGCGAAAGATCATCGAGACTAATACGCTTGGATTTATTAAGTTTGCGTCGGCATTATTGCATTGTATACCGCGTATGCTATCCATATCGGTAATGGTTATTTTACCACTATGTGTATATTATGGATACATTATCAGTTCAATGAAGGCCGATTCGCTTCATCAGCCTATGAAATTACCGCTATCTGCTCATGATAAAGCATATCAAGCCTTTGAGGCTGATCGGTATGACGAAACTATTAGGTATGGCAGATTAATGCTCGCTAATACTACTGATCCTATTGAACGTATAGAGGCTAGTGAGCTTATCTTATTAGGTATCAGAAACAAATCTGGATATGCTACGGCTATTAAAGAAGCAGAAT
This sequence comes from uncultured bacterium, assembly GCA_964519405.1. GTDB lineage: Bacteria > Armatimonadota > HRBIN16 > HRBIN16 > HRBIN16. Next base: position 14,943 of record CAZFLA010000003.1, on the reverse strand, counting down.
CTTTGTTAAGTAGTATTAAGAATGATATATTAGGTGATAAACGTCATGCTAATTACCTTAACGAAGCAATTATTGAATTACATCTCTGTGATAAACAATATAAAGAAGCTATAGCGGAAAAATACAAGATTATTCAACAAACCCCACAACAATCAAGAAGACCCGTCGACGATCTCTGGATAGCTCGATATCGATTGTTTACCAATGGTTATGATGGTGGAATCAATGCATTTAAAAATATAATGCGTAAATATCCTAAATCTATAGAAGATTTCAAGTCACGGTTAATGGTTTCATATATGTATGAACGTAGCGGCGATATGTTGCGTGCAAAACAAACATGGCGAGACACAGCCATAGTTTTCTCAGATACTAAATATGGTGAAGTCGCTGTTGAGAAATGGAGTAGGTTACTTAATAGTAATACTACGGAGTGTATAAACGTTATGCGTGAGTTTGCTCAGGAATATCCATTTACTAGAGTAGCTGCTGCGGCATATTACAAAATCGGACAACTTACCGAAAAAACTAGTAGTGCAAAGGATGACAATGCTCTTGAAATATATCATGATGCGATAAAACAAAGCCCAAATAGTGTCGCTGCGGAATTATCGGTAAATCGTATTAGCTATATATATGAATCTATTCGTAGACTTCCTGAAGAAGACATAAATGAAATGATGTTACTTTCAAATAAATATAACGGTACAGAGACATCTGCTCGAGCGGAGCTGTGTTCGATAATGGTCAAATATCGGTCACAGTTGGCTACACATGAAGTTATAAATGCCTTGCATTATTTTAGGAGGCAGAATCCATCAACACGGGCAGCAGAGGATGCCCGGTACAGAATGATAAGCATCTTTACGGAAATAGCAAATAGATATATCAAGGATGATGATGTACCAAATGCGATCATAGCATGGAAACAAAGACTAGAATTACAAGATGACAACTATGGCAAAGCGGAATCATTAATGTTGATAGCGACTAATACCATGGGACTAGGGGCATACCGCGAAGCACGAACCTATCTGCAATTGATCATTAGTAATCCAGAATTAAAGGTTTCAGAGTGGCACCAAAATGCTGAATACCTTGATGCAACCGCATTGTATTACTTACACGATTATGACAATGCTATTCCGGCATTGTTGTTGATTAAGAAGAGTGATAGCGATCTTCAGTATAGAGAAGGTGCTGAACGCATGTTAGCTAATATATCTAGATCCCGACTAAATGAGGCTCCAGTTGATATTGACAAACCAAGCAGCGATTGATTACTAGATATACTGGCATTCACAGACAAATAGACTAGTTTCCTAAAGGGGGAATGAAATGCGATCTGCAATAGCTGTTAGCATGTTGTTATTTCTATCGAGTGAAATAGTGTATGCATGTTCTGCTACAAGCGTTACAATCATCTCGCCTAGTGCGGGATCAAAATGCACATTTAACAATGCGAGTACAGGAGTAAAGGAGATATCGTGTTCAGCTTCTGCCATACCTAGTGGGAGAACCGGATACATTACATGGTCATGCGAAAACATAACCGATACCGTAGAGACATGGCCATATGGAAGTAATGGCGGAGGGCCTCTCACACTTACCCTTAGTGGTCTACCATCTTCTAATTCTAGTTTTGGTGATACTTGGATAAAAGCGAGTGTCGACTCTGTAAGCGATACGAAACATATACTATTGTTTTACTCTGAAGAAGCTACAAATAACCCAGGAGGCTCCTTGCCTAACTGGTATTATTACTGGAGCCAGACATCGGCACATTACGGAACCCATAACTATGATTCATCAACCACACGATCATATACCAACTTTATAAGTGGTGCTTGGAGATCATATATCGGTTCAGATACAAACGAATATGCTGGAGCAGGGACCTGGGATAATGCTGAGGGTATAGATTTCTTCGCTAATGTTTGTCGACATGAAGAAAGACATCGACTGGACATGAGTACATTATGGGGTTCTTCAAATAACCGCACTCAAGTTGGAGATCCTGATGAAGATTATCTACCTACCGATAACGGTACTGTGACAGAAAACAGTCTTGGAACAGCTTACCATTCGAGCGGTTATGATCCTACTATAGCAGCTTCGGTTCCTGATGATCTGGATTATGGTGAGGGCTTTAGGGATTGCGAAGATTATGCTTTACACCGACAAGCCAGCTGGACTAATGGTAGTGCAAACAGTTCAGACTGGGCTAATCCAGGAAAACAGTATTAAATACTATCTTCAAAGAAGGAAGGTCAAAATGGGGAAAACTAAGTCTTTCCATCTACTTGTTGTAATGACCGGCGTTGCGTTAATAGCAAGCTTGCTATTTACATCAGTTACAATAAGCCAGACAACTAAATTCGGACTCCCAGACAAGATTAACTCCTTACGAGACATAAGACCTGTTCTCGTAAGAAACGACATCACATCGAGCCAAAAAACGGATATTTTGGTGGCGTGGTTAATTGAAGAGCGGCGACAACCGACTACTTCGTATGCGGGACTTGGTGGAGGTGAGGTCAACAGCGGATACATACAGGCTCAGATCATTAAGTCTATTGCTGAAGCAGGAAATCCATTGTCACTACTCGCCGTGATATCTGATCCCAAATCTGATCCCGTAACTATCGATGCTGCATGTCTGGCCTTAGGTCGAATGGGAGATATCACGCAGATACCGGCGATGATAAACATTCTAGAAAATCATAAAGAGCCGTATTTCCGTGTGATCGCGGCTGAATCACTTGGCAGTTTAGGAGCTAAGGATTCGATCCCGGCACTAGAGCGAGCTCTTCACGATGAATATAGTGTAACCGGAGCAGGGCAAATCGGCGGGACGCATGAGCCTTCGACTGTATATCCGCTGCGAGTTGCTGCCGAAATAGCTCTTCGTGTCTTAAACCTGTCGGATGAGGCTATTGCGAAGCATGTTCAGACTAAGATTGGTCTATATGAAACAAGACTAGAAAAGGCACGTAATGAGGTCAACACTACCAGCATCAATAGCCACTAGATGGTTAAGATAGCTGTGCTAGGATTTTTTTGGTACCCACTACAACAGATAAAACCTAAGGAGTTGCTGTAATATTACCACCAAGAAGGACACAGGTAAGGTTAAATAACAACGGCTCGAAGTTGGTTAGTCTTCGAGCCGTTTCAAGCTTCAGGATGCACGTATATATAACTACTGCTTGGATGTAGGCTGCTGTTCCTTGGCCGTCTCTTTAGCTGCAGGTTTAAGTGGATTCGTGTCGGAGATAGTCACTCGGCTCATGATATCATCAACCTTAATGTTCTCAACGACATCCATACCTTGTATCACTTTTCCAAACACACAGTATTTACCGTCGAGTTGAGAAACATCATTCAGACAGATGTAGAACTGGCATCCTGCACTATCCATAGCTTCTGCCCTTGCCATAGCCAAAGATCCCTTAAGG
>CAZFLA010000003.1:0-11475 GCA_964519405.1 uncultured bacterium | reverse complement strand
TTCTTTTCAAACTTGATTGTGTAACCAGGACCACCAGTGCCATCGCCTTGGGGATCGCCACCCTGAACAACAAAGCCGGGTTCTACACGATGGAAAGTGAGTGTGTCATAGAAAAATGACTTTGCCAGTTTCACAAAGTTTGCTACAGTTTTGGGAGCTTGGTGACCGTATAGCTCAAGATAGATCTTTTTGCCGCCATCCATTTCGATGGTCGCCCATTGTGTAGCATCAGTTGATGAACTAGCAGTTTGTGCACTCGGTGTCGATGGTTTGTTATTTACTGCAGGCTGCTTGGGTTCTGGTTTAGATTTACATCCGATCATGAGTGCTGCTAATGCCAAGACAGGTATGGTGACATACCACTTCGAAATCATAACTCTTCTCCGTCTTTCAGTTTTTTCATTTTTTCGATTATGCGAGTGGATGAGTGTCCTTCTACCCAAATACCGCTCATGATACGTCCGCCGTATGACAGCACAGCGACACCCTCAGGAATGGAGCTAATATCGTAATCTCCACCCTTTACATATAAATCGGGTTTCACGGTGAGTAATACATTAGAAGCTGTGGGTTCATCGAATAACACGATAGCATCCGTGCATTCAAAGCCAGCTAACATCTGCACACGCGATAACTCGTCGTTAATCGGTCGATTAGGCCCTTTGATGCTAGATACACTGTTATCACTGTTAACTGCGACCACTAATTTATCGCAGTGGTCTTTCATCGCCATCAGATACCGAAGATGCCCAACATGTAATACGTCAAAACAGCCGTTAGTCATCGCAACAATATAGCCTTCATCCTGCCATTTTTTAATTTGCTGCGCTAATTCGTTCCGATCGTATATTTTCTCCTCGATAGATCTCATGACATCTCCTGTAGATAGGCTTCAGTATCGTTGGTAATAGCGTTAAACCAGTTTCCGGATGGATCTACCAGCTTTACCCACCATCCAGTAGGACGGTTTTGGGTATGCTCTAGACCGTGAACCACCAGATATGCGTCTCTGAGCAGCTGCGCTCTTTTTAGCTCCACCACCGACTCCATATGAGTGAGTTCCTTGCGGAGCTGCTTGTTTTCGGGACCTTTTTCAAGCTGCATCCTAATCGGTTTGAGTTCTGATGCTTTCTTTTTAGCATCTTTTATTTCTTGACGAAGGCCACTTATTTGTTCATCAAAACCGTGTCTTGTCTGTTCATGCGGCTGTAATTGGCTGCTTAATGACTGGTGTTCTCTGCTGTCCGTGTCTAAGCCTTGACATTTTAACTCGTAGAGCTGCTCTCTCAGCGGTTTGATGAACTCACGATAATGGTCGCCTTTTTGCTGTTCAAGCTCTTGAATTCTGTCCTGACAAGCCTGAATGCGATCGTAAAGAGACTGGGTTTGCTCGCCAATGCGTTGTGCCTGGTCGACAAGCTCTGAAAGCTTCTGCGAAACCTGCGACATGTTGGTGCTGATGTTTTGCCAATCTCCGCCCTCACGCTGCGCCAGCCATGTGGCTGCCTCTCGTGGTGAGCGATGGTTGTTGATCTGCTCCATGAGCTCATTCATTCGCTTAACAACGTCACGCCAGGTCGATCCAAACTGCTGGCAGGTGATAGATGCAGAGCCGAAAGCGTTAGCTAGGTGCTGCGGAAGTTGTAACGGCATTTCACCGCAGACTGCAAGCGCGTCCCATGTTGGGTAACGCAGCCGCAGGATAGGGTATGAACTAATGGTAACACCATGTGAGTTTAAGTAGTCATGCATCATCTTAGAGCGAAAGACATACATCGAACCTTCTTCGTTCATGACCGGGATGAATTCCTGCGTCATCATGGAGATCAAAGAAACTGCTTTGCCGACGATTACCACACTTGGTCCAAACCGGTCTTCAAGTATCTGAGCGAGTTGCCGCAAATTCGTAACTGGTTCAGGAGTAGGGATGATGATCGGCTCATCAAAATCAATCTCAATAGCCCTTTGCCGGACCATCAAAGTTCCGCGTCCCATACCGAGCGAGGCAACGTCAAACGGAGTAGCTCCTAAGCCGAATCTATCTAGAGTGTATATGTCAGATCCATGAACGGCGTTATTATATGCTGTTTCAGCGATGGACCTAGTTTCAGGATTCAAAAACAGCGAAATTGGGTAAAAACGGGGAAGGTCACAAGTCTTTGTGTTGAACTGGAATAGCTCCGTGCTGCAGCTGGTTTCCACATCGCAGCTGGTATATAGCGACTGCATGATATATGGGAATAGATGCTCAAACAAACCACTGAGGCAGCCTTGAACCTGATCCTTCGCCAGAAGAATCTGCTCTCGCAGCTGCGCCATCACATCAGCGTTATCTCTGCCCACGACTTGCAAGCTAAGTTCTTCAGCCCATGTGAATAACTCAATAAGCGCTTTAACTCCATGACACGCACACACTTCAGCGCTCAGCAGGTTTTTTACTCCTGTATGCACTAACCCGCGCCAACCCCATGCTTCTGTGATATCATCGATGAACTCATCATGACTTAATCCAGATGCAGCACCGGCTTTCTCTAGTGATACATGGTGCTGAGCAAACATCTCGCGAGTTGGGATAGACTCGCTGCCGAATAATGCGCTGAGCTCACCAGCTGCGCTCCACAGTTCCTTGGTAGATCCGTCGTTATGTGCCACAGCCACAATATCATGATCATTGCCGTTATAGTTGGGTAGTTTTGCGAAATAATCCGTATTGTGAACAGCAACCACGAATTTATGTTTGATATCGAGTTGATCCATCAAGCTGCATAGAACGGCCTTCATGGTTTCGTCCCACAATGCAGTCTGTCCAAGTGCCAAGAAGGGAACACCAGGATGCTGCGTATGCAGCGACCGAAGGGTATCATGTGTTGACTGAAGCACGGGTGGCAGGGCCCTCCTCGGGCAATTAGCTAATTGTTATGTACATCCAATCTAATTTTACCCGCGGTTTACAAGATATGCACTATCTGCTATTTACCGCACAAGATATCCATATTGTGGTCATCCATTTGACGGACATATCATCGCCTGCTAAAATACATTCACTAGGTGTATCAAAACTAGCTTAAGGAGTTCCAATTGACTATATACCGCAACGCCATGAGACGCATCGGTTTATATATTGACAGTCGCCATTGGTCAATCAGTTTATTGATGGCCGCCGTCACTGTAGTTACTGCTAATATTGCTATTCCATTGCCTTACACACCGGTACCATTTACACTGCAGATAATGGCTGTGATGGCTTCTGGATTATTGTTAGGCGCGCGTCTCGGTTGGTTAGCACAAATTGAGTATCTTGCCATCGGATTTCTAGGCGCTCCTGTTTTCGCAGGCGGTAATGCTGGTATAGCTTATTTACTCAATCCGCGAATGACCGGTGGCTACTTATTGGCGTTTCCCGCTGCAGCATGGATATGTGGTTATGCCGCACAGCGATGGCCTGGTTTCGCGGGACGTATGGCAGGCTGCTTGGCAGCAATTGTTGTTATCTATGCTAGTGGCATCGCATGGATGCATTTCGCAATGGCACAATCGATCAGCGTATCCGTTGCATTTGGGATCATCCCATTTGTTGTTATGGATATTATTAAGGCTGTCATAGCAACAGTCTGTAGTAAGCGGTCGATTATTCATTGAGATTACATAAATGTATCCTTACAATTTTCGCGTTATGTTTGCTGACTGCGCTTCCTGCTTATTGCCAGCAACTCGTTGAATCTACGGTTGTGGTGTTGCCACCATCGGAAACTGGTGTGTGGCGTGTTCAAATGGCTTTCAGCGGTGCTCGCGATAAGCAATGGCTGATGGACCGCTATAACATGATGCTGGCTGCAGGACACTGGCAAGGGCGCATCACACGCATTCGAACCGCAGTACAGGAGGTTTCCGTTGGCGGAACGCAGATGCCTGTTGGTGCCGATGTCATTGGTGAAGTTCAATCCTTCATCACAGAACCTAATCAACCATTTCCTATTGACGCCATAATTGCACCCTTGGCGGAACTCAAATCCATAAATATCGTCTACTTCGGGGGGAGCATTTCTGTTACAGACCGACCAGGTGTATGGAAAAACGGTAATATCACAGTAAAAGTAACCAATAACAATGGACTAGCACAGTTTATTGTGTATATTGATAACCCAAAAGGATCGCTTACCGCACCATCACGAGGACCGCAGGATTTACGAAATAGACTGCTCATACTGGCTGGTTTATGCTTATTCGCCTTGGGCGTGGGTATCGTTGTCTACACAGTGACGAAGTCACAAGCGAGCAAAGATCCCGACTCATATTTGCCGAAATAGAAGGGGACAACTTTTGAAAACACTACCTGAATTACTTACAATTGCTTCTGAGCACAAAGCGTCTGACCTTTTTATAAAGACAGGAGCAGCACCGGCTTTACGTGTCCATGGTAAAATCCAATCTTTGGATTTGCCGCCACTAGGTTCAGAGGATGTATTGACACTGTGCCATAGTGTGATGACACCGGATCATATTGCTTCATTTGCCAGACGGCATGAACTTGACCTCGCTTTTACCATTGAAAATGTCTGCCGTATCCGTGCGAATATGTATCAGCAAAAAGGTTCGATGGGGCTAGTTTGTCGACTTATCCCTTTAAAGATCCCTACTCTTGAGGAATTAAAACTACCTGGTGTCCTCGGGCAGATGAGCCAAACAAGACAAGGGTTGATACTTGTTACAGGTCCTACCGGTTCTGGTAAGTCTTCCACATTAGCCGCAATGATCGATAGAATCAACGAAACAAGAAGAACGCACATTGTAACCATTGAAGAGCCGATTGAATATGTGCATCCAGATAAGCAAAGTATTATGTCGCAGCGTGAAGTCGGTATCGATACAGATAGCTTTACCGATGGTCTGAAATTCGTTCTGCGACAAAGCCCGGATATCATCCTGGTTGGTGAAATGCGCGACGTTGAAACTATGTCGGTGTCCATGCAGGCTGCAGAAACCGGACACTTAGTCTTCTCGACAGTCCATACCCCTAGCGCAGCAGAAACCATGGATCGTATTATCAACATGTTCCCACCTCATGAGAAAAACATCATCTCTATTCGTCTTGCAAACTCGTTAAGAGGTATCGTATCGCAGAAGTTGGTTCCTACCAAAGATGGCAAGGGCAGATCTGCTGCTGTGGAAGTCATGATCGCAACACCTACCATCAGCAAGATGATTGAAGATACACACTTCAGTTCAATTTACAGCGCCATATCTGAAGGTGGGTTCTGGGGAATGCAGACAATGAACCAGAGTCTCTATAAGCAAGTTAAACAGGGTATCATTTCAGAAGAGGAAGCTTTGCAGTTTGCGGGTAACCTTACGGAGTTGAAGCAAATGTTCCGTCGCTAAACGTCTCACCCGATCAGCAAGGGAGGAGTTCTATGAATCTGGACGGTCTACTCCGACGAGTGGTGGAAACCGACTCGTCGGACTTACATTTCCGCGCGAATGAGCCGCCGATATTTCGGCAGAATGGCTCCCTTAAAAGACAAGACGAATACCCGGTATTGTCTTCCGAAGATATTAAAAAGATCCTTTATGATGTTTTGCCGCAAGACGCCATTGAGAAGCTCGAGAGTACACGTGAACTAGATATCGCATATGAGGTAAAAGGTGTAGCTCGGTTCCGTGTGAATGTGTTTTTCCAGCAGCACCAACTTGGTGCTGCTATGCGGCTTATTCCATATACCATCCGTACTATAGATGATTTGGGAGCGCCTCAAGCTATCAAGGAACTATGTATGAGGCCGCGCGGTTTGGTTCTAGTTACTGGTCCTACGGGGTCAGGAAAGACCACCACACTCGCGGCCATGATTAACCATGTTAACACGAACCGCAAAGTGCATATCATTACCATTGAAGAGCCCATTGAGTATATGCACAAAGACAAGCTATCCATCATCAACCAGCGTGAGGTTGGTGTAGATACCCACACGTACGCAACGGCTCTGCGATATGTAATGCGGCAAAATCCTGATGTCATCCTCGTTGGAGAGATGCGCGACCTAGAAACAATCCACCTCGCCATCACTGCGGCAGAAACCGGACACCTAGTGTTCTCCACATTGCACACGCAAGACTCCCCTCAGACTATCGACCGTATCATTGATGTGTTTCCGTCGGAACAGCAGCAACAGGTACGCATGCAGCTTTCAGTTACGCTGAATGGCGTCATCTCACAGACACTGCTGCCATTAGCAGTCGGACATGGTCGTGTAGCTGCGTATGAGCTAATGGTTGCAACACCCGCTGTTCGCTCTTTAATCCGTGAAGGCAAAACCCACCAGTTGTATATGGATATTCAAACAGGCGGCGATGTGGGCATGCAGACACTGGATAGCTGTTTACTAGATCTGGTGAAGAAAGGCAAAGTGAAATATGAGGATGCTTTAGGTAAAACATCCAACCCGAGTGACTTTAGCCAGCGCATGCAGAAGTATCAGCAGCAACAGCAGATGCAGGCAGGGCAAGTTCAGCCAGCACAAGCCAAGAAGTAGTCTGCCGTTTAATGGCACCATCAGGTGTGTAAAGCGGTAAGATCATGATATTAACAAGAAATAGACACGTCCATCGTGGAGGGCTCCATGAAGATATCAATCGATGATCTACTCCGAAGAACAGTTGAAGTAGATGGTTCAGACCTGCACATTAAGGCCGATAACCATCCAATTGTGCGTGTTTACAGCGATTTAGTACCTCAAACAGATATGCCTGTGCTTGAAGCACAAGACACTGAAGAAATCCTAATGGCTGCCATCAGTGCTGAGCAAAAAGCGCGTTTCGCCGAAGACCTGGAACTTGACTTTGCCTATGAGGTTAAGGGTATCGCCCGGTTCAGATGTAATATCTACCGACAACGCGGAGCGGTTCAAGGCGCTTTTCGTGTCATTCCATATAACATCAAAAATATGCAGGAGCTCAACCTTCCTCCTGTCTGCAAGTTCTTTGCCGAAAGACCACGTGGTATCGTACTGGTTACGGGGCCTGCTGGTTCTGGAAAGTCGACGACGCAAGCTGCATTTCTTAACTACATAAATGAAACTGATGCTGTGCATATTATGACAGTGGAAGATCCACTGGAATTTGTGCACAAACCCAAGAAAGCGCTTGTTAACCAGCGAGAATTAGGATCTGATACTCTCTCGTTTGCTAATGCGTTAAAGTATGTTTTGAGGCAAGACCCTGATGTTGTCCTCATTGGTGAAATGCGTGATCTGGAAACAATTCACTTAGCCATAACTGCAGCAGAAACCGGACATCTCGTATTCGGCACACTACACACACCAGATGCAGTTCAGACTATCGACCGTATTATCGATGTTTTTCCATTGCACCAACAAAGTCAGGTACGTATGCAGTTGAGCTCTAACCTCGTTGGCGTCATATCGCAGCAGCTGTGTAAGCGTAAAGACGGGAAGGGAAGGGTCGCTGCGTATGAGGTTTTGGTGGGAACATCAGCCATTAAGAATATCATACGAGAAGCTAAAACATTCCAGTTGTCATCGCAGATTCAAACAGGAACGAAACAAGGTATGGTCTCACTGGACTTATCTTTGGCGAATCTATTTCGGGCAGGATTAATATCTAGAGAGGAAGCTTTACTTCACGCGAAGGAAGTTAAAGAACTAGAAGCACTTATGAGTATAGACGCTGCTGAAGCAGCAAAAACAGCTCAACAGCATAAATAGTGTTGCCGTGTGACTTCGATTTGGGGCAGTGATTGTTACACTGCCCTTTTTGTTGCGAGTATGCGATAGTGTACTAAACTTCCTCATGACGGTATCAATAAAACAACATCGCTTACTATTTACGTAAGGAATACATATAACACCTGAAAATCACAATCATGATAAGATAAGGTGAGAACATCCCGGGATTATCTTGGGTAATAGAGGAGCTATATACACAATTGTCATACGTTGTTAAGGATATCGAGCTAGCAGATTTCGGTCGGAAAGAGATATCAATGGCCGAGAAAGAAATGCCCGGCCTAATGGCAACCCGTGAAAAATATGGGCCAACAAAACCGTTGTCTGGAGCACGAATAACTGGATCATTGCATATGACGGTACAAACAGCCGTGCTAATCGAAACACTTAATTCATTAGGTGCTGATGTTCGATGGGCTAGCTGTAATATCTTCTCCACACAAGACCATGCAGCGGCTGCGATTGCAGCAGGCGGAACCCCTGTATTTGCATACAAAGGCGAAAGCCTTGATGAATACTGGCAGTTTACCCTTAGCGCATTAACTTGGGATGATGGCATGGGGCCAACATTGATCGTAGACGACGGTGGAGACGCCACACTGATACTGCATCGTGGATATGCAGCAGAAGATGATCCTACGATACTTGACGAACCTACAGATAACGCCGAAATGCAGATTATTAACAAGGTTATACGTCAACGACTTAAAGATATTCCTGGCTATTTCCACCAAACAATAGCAAATCTGAAAGGTGTTTCCGAGGAAACAACCACTGGCGTCCACAGACTTTACCAGATGATGGAGCGCGGTGAACTGCTTGTTCCTGCGATTAACGTGAACGACTCTGTCACAAAATCTAAATTCGATAATATATATGGCTGCCGCGAATCGCTGGTAGACGGTATAAAACGCGCTACTGATATCATGCTGGCCGGTAAGAAAGTAATGGTTTGCGGATATGGTGATGTTGGTAAAGGCAGTTCCGAATCACTAGCTAACCATCGTGCTCAGGTCATCGTGAGTGAAGTAGACCCTATATGTGCGCTTCAAGCACTAATGGCAGGGTATCGCGTAGCGACTGTGGAAGATGTACTTGATGAAGCAGATGTCTATGTGACCGCGACAGGCAACTGCAATGTCATCACTATTGACCACATGGCCAAAATGAAAGATCAAGCGATTGTATGCAACATAGGTCACTTCGATAATGAAATACAAGTGAGTGCGCTTAAGAACTACCCTGGCATAAATCATACGAACATCAAGCCTCAGGTAGATGCCTATACATTCCCAGATGGTCACACCATCTACTTATTGGCGGATGGGCGTTTGGTTAACTTAGGATGTGCAACTGGACATCCTAGCTTTGTGATGTCAAATAGTTTCACAAACCAAACACTGGCTCAGATCGCTTTATGGACAAAGCATCACGAAGTGGGTGTATACCTACTTGATAAAAAGTTGGATGAGGAAGTCGCACGGCTGCATCTAGATAAACTGGGTGCGCATTTAACGACACTTTCTCCGGTACAAGCAGACTATATTGGCGTTTCAGTTGATGGCCCATATAAGTCACATATCTACAGATACTAATCAGCACCATAATAATACAGCTATAGAGGATTGAATCATGTCACTCAGTGATATCTATGGAATCTTTATTAGTCCCGGTAATGATCTTCGTGGGAAACCCTTCTGGAGTTGGAACGGCACTCTAGACAAAGAGGAACTACTTAGGCAGGTTCGTGTCTGCAAAGACATGGGTTTCGGCGGCTTCTTCATGCACTCACGTGTTGGGCTAGCAACCGAATATCTTGGTGACTTCTGGTTTGAATGCATCAATGCCTGTGCAGATCTGGCAGAAGAACTCGGCATGGATGCCTATCTTTATGATGAAGACCGATGGCCCAGCGGAACCTGCGGCGGTATCGTCACGATGAAACCGGAATTTCGACAGAAATTCATGCGGTTATCTGTGCTTGATACGGCTGTTGTCGACTGGGATAATGCCAACACGATCGCATGTTATGTTGGCGAAGTTGACGGTATGAAGCTCGGCAAGTATTGCCGTGTTAACAAGGGTGATCAGCCCCAGCCAGCAGATGGCCAGAAGGTGATGCTGGTAACCTGGGAAACCCAGAGCTTTAGTTACTTCTATAACGGGTACACCTACGCCGATACACTAAACCGCGAAGCTACCGACTACTATATCGAGCTTACACATGATCGATATGTTGAGATGTGCGGTGACCGCATTGGTAAGTCAATTAAAGCTATCTTCACTGACGAACCGCATCGCGGCCCTATCATGGAGATTTTCTCTCTTGGCAACGAAAACCCAGATTGGCTTGCTCCATGGACTCCTAAGATATTCGATGAATTCCAAACCCGATTTGGTTATGATCTTCTGGAATGCATACCCGAGTTGTATCTGCAGCTTAATGGTGAGTTGATCTCCAAGGTTAAGTGGAACTACGTTGACCTGCTTGAGATGCTCTTCCTGGAAAACTGGGCACGGCCATATTACGATTGGTGCGAAGAGCACAACATCAAGATGACTGGCCACATCCTGCATGAAGACTGTTTGGCCGCCCAGGTAGCAGTCTCTGGCTCCATGATGCGATTCTATGAGCATATGCACTGGCCAGGTATCGACTTGTTGACTGAGTTTAACCGCAACTATTGGGTAGCTAAGCAGCTGCAAAGCGCTACACGCCAGATTGGTCAAAAAATACTGCTTTCCGAACTATACGGCTGCACCGGGTGGCAGATGAACCTCAACAGCCACAAGGCTGTCGGTGACTGGCAAGCGCTTTACGGTATTAACCTCAGATGTCCGCACCTAAGCTGGTACACCATGTATGGTGAAGCCAAGCGTGATTACCCGGCGAGTATTTTCCACCAGAGCGCTTGGTACAAAGACTATGAACAGGTGGAAACATACTATGGCCGCTTCAATCTGATGATGATGGAAGGTAAGCCAGTATGCGATCTATTGGTAATTAACCCCGTAGAAAGCGTGTATTCACTGGTCCATCCCGGTTGGTCGCGTTCATTAGGGCCTGTTGACCCGACGGCTGTAAAGCTTGATGAGCAGTATAGAATGCTGTTCCATTGGCTGTGCGGTTCTCAGATTGACTTCGATTATGGCGAAGAAGAGATGATGAGCCGACTGGCTTCCGTTTCCGTAGAGAACGGCGAAGCCATCTTAAAGATCGGTGAAGCTCAGTATAAGAGCATTCTTGTCAGCGGTGTGTTGACACTCCGTGAGACAACAGTCAAGCTGCTTGACGAGTTCCAAAAAGCTGGCGGAAAAGTCATCTTTGCAGGTGATACCCCTCAGTATGTCAATGCCGAGAAGAGCAGCGCTGCTGTTGCCTTAGCTGAGAAGTGCCAGAAGGTTGAATTCAGCGAAGACGGCGTTGTGAATGCTGTGTCATCAGTCGTTCCATCGATCCTTCAGGTAACTAACGCTGATGGAACTGCAACAACCGAGATATTTGCTCAGGTTCGCGATATCGATGGCAGCATCGTGGTTATGCTGATTAACACCAACCGAGAAGATGCTATAGACGCCTTGGTTAAAGTGAAGAGCAGCTTAGTTCCGCAAGTATGGAACTGCTTAACGGGCGAACGATATACTGCAGAGTATACACGAGACCAAGATTGGGTTGTCATCCCTGCACACTTTGCGGCTTGTGGCGAACTGCTTTATGTATTATCTGAGGCAGATA
>CAZFLA010000002.1:54910-82415 GCA_964519405.1 uncultured bacterium | reverse complement strand
TTTTCGAAAATATAGCCCAGCACATCGGGGTTGATCTCGTTGTCGTTGCGGGTGGGGCGGTCATCCAGATGCCACTGGTATTCGTCAAAGAAGGCGAATATCTTCTGGAACGCCTCATCGCGTATGTTGAGCCCACTGTTTTCCAGCTCGATACGGTGCTGTTCATACAGCCCGCCGTTGAGGTAGGGCACATTGCCGAAGAGCGAGTTGAGCTCGGGGTTGCGGTCTGGGCTGTTCAGTCCCTCGGCGAACAGCCGGCGGAGGAAGCCTTTGTAGAAAGTATAGAACTCCCCTTCCACCTGGTTGTTCAGATGGAGCTCCAGCTTGTTCCTCAAGTAGTGGGGATCACGATCCAAAAAGCCCTTCTTCTGAATGAAGTAGATGAACATCAACCGGTTGAGCATCAGAGAGGCGTAGTGATCCCTGTCAGCATCAATCGGGATGCCATCAATGAACTTCTTAAATACAGCCAGCTGTTTAGCGAATTTGTCGTAGAAGCGCTTTGTCACACGGTCAACGTCCAGCGCTTTTTGAACTCGGTTTACTACGGAACTGATGTTGATATTCCCATCAGTGTCCAACTCTTCGAATTGAATGATCAGTCCATTAAGACGTTGTAGAAAAGCCTCTCCATTCTGAGTGTAAGTGAAGGTATGTTCCCGCATATAGTTTGGGGAGCCTTTTTCGCGTTTAACCCACTGCCATGTCTGCTTGGTGCCGTCAGAAAATATGATGATATGTTCGTAGTAGCGTTTTGTGACTTCCTGGTCTATCTTTCGGCGAATATCACTAGTGGGTATGCCAACACCATTCGTCTGGCAATGGAGGGCTACAAAATCAGCTGCCTTTGAAATGGGTTTTAATGAATACTGAGTATCGTTAATGTCTACCTGGAAGGCAGGGTCATTCAAGTTGTTCCAGCCAAGATATTGGGTGAAGAGGGTTTCAAACCTCTCTTCTGTGCAAAGATTTATGACATCTGATTTATTCATTAACCGGCTCCCTCACTAGCGACCAGCCCCATAGAGCAGATCAGTTTTGGTTCATGCGTTTCTGGTGCGTCCTGTAAAAGGCAAAGTTTTGCTTCTTCCCTTAATGATAGGGCGATTTCTACAATGGTCTGTTCTGAAGTACCTGTTTTGAATAACCTGTTAATGGTATCTTTAGCTGATTCTTTTAAAGGACAACGGTAAACCTCATCAAGCATGACGCGTATGGATGGGATATCCAACAATGTATTCTGGTTTCTATTGATGTAGTTTTTCAAAAGCATATATAACTTATGCCGGGCACCCGAAGGTTTGCCCAACTGCCCACCGGTGCTGTGTTCCTGTTTCACCATGAAATCCACACCTTGTTTTACCAACTCGTGGTGTGCAGCAATTCTGGGCAGCAGCGGTGTCGCCTTGTTGCATTCCGCTGCTCGCAAAATGGCATACTGCGACATGGTGACGCTTTCCCCAGCTTGGTCCATCCAGGCTAAGGCATCGTTACCCTCAGCGGTTCGCATATACAGCAGCACTCCTTCTGGTTTAGTCAAAGAAGCAGGATGTGGTTTCGTGCTGTAGCACACATTGGGGATGGCAGGGATCAGCTTTTCTAGCGAGGGATCCTGATCTATAGCATTCTTCCATATCTGGTAAGCATACGAAGCCAGGTCTACTTCCTCATCATCGTCGTCATCAAGAAGCCCGGATGCTTCAGTAAAAAGGTCGCGAAGCTGTTCACCTGTGATGTCATCCTCAAAAAAGAGTTCATCGGTACCTACCACTTGTGCATTTTCCGACAGGCGCTGTTTTACACGCGTCCGCAGTTGGATAATTTTTTCTACACCATCGGCTGGCACAAAGGAATAACAGGTAATCCGGTCGGATACTTGGCCAATACGATCTACACGTCCCGCTCTTTGAATGAGCTTTATGATAGCCCAGGGCAGATCGAAGTTCACCACGATGGAGCAGTCCTGTAGGTTTTGTCCCTCACTCAATACATCGGTGGCAATCATTACCCGTATCTGCTCGCCTGCTGGCAGTGGTGCATCATTACTTTTGGGGCTGAATCGGCGTGCCACTGCAGTGGGGTTCTCCGTGTCGCCTGTGACACCGGCAATGTCCTTAGCCCCCATCTGAGTTAAGTTCGAATAGAGGTAGTCTACCGTGTCTGAGAACTGTGTGAAGATTAGAATTTTATCTTTAGGGTGTTTCATGGTGATGAGTTCATATAGCTGCTTCAGCTTTGCATCCGTATCAGCACGCCACCGACTGCACATATTTAGTATTTTATGTAAAGTGTCTGCATCATTTTTAAGGTCACTGGCTAAAGCGGGTGAAAAGAGATCAGCATTGACCCATTTAAACCGGCTTTTGTAAGTCGTTGAGTAATGCTTGTATAGCTTAGCTGCTTTATTGAGATACCACTCCATGGTGCAGTTGGAATAATCATATACAGACTCAATTTGATCATTTTGTATATGTTCTTCACCGAAGGATGTCGTAATCTGTGTGTCATCATCTACAGTGGACGTGTCGAACATCTCCACATCCAGCGAACCAATAGGCAGGGCATTCCCGTTTGATAATGCGTATATAAACACGAAGTTACGCAGTATGTGCCGGTGCAGCGATAGAAGGAAAGTGTGTCCACTGCTTTCCAGCCGCTTGAATAGGTTTGTCTTGCAGAAGCCGATGAGCCGTTTGCCTGCACGACCAAGGTCGTCTACGATCTTTTGTTCATCTTTTGACAGTTTCCTCGGTAATGGATTTTTGACGTAGTTACCCAGACCATATCTGCCAAGTGTCAGATTAGACACCTGCTCTACAACCCAGTCGCTGTATAGTTGGGCGTATTGATCATGCGGATCGTTAGGGTTTACTGCGAATTTTACACTTTTGGGCACGCGAACCGGGAAGTAGTTCCGGTTGCCATTATCCATGGGAAGATAAGCTCTGCCATTCTGTGGGTCACGCTGTGCGTAGTTTTTAACGATGAAACTACGTGTTCGGCGCACCATAAACAGCCGCATCAACTCCTGCCAGTCTTCGGGGTATGAGCTATTTTCAAAAGCAGTAATTGACCTGACTCCGCCTTGATGATGCATTTGATACGTGATTTCGCCCCCAATTTCTTGAATGAGCCGTTCGGGGCGAATACCGAGGTCCTGGTCATCACTCAGGAACAATCTCAACTGGCTTGACAGGTCCTGGTATTGCTTATTATATGGGGTGGCGGTCAACAGAATACACTTAGAGTCGTTTTTATCGATGTAGTCGAATACAGCTTTATACACTTTTGTTTGACGGTTACGAAGGTGATGGCTTTCATCAATGACTACAATTCGATAACGGCGTAAATCCGGTAGTTCCTTAGCCGCCTTGCTGCTTGACAGCACTGTACCGATAATTCGATATTTCTGAAGGTGATCCTCCCACATGCTGACCAAGTTCTTTGGACAGATGATGAGTGTTTCCAGACCGAAATCATCTTGAAAGATGCGCGCGAGTGCGCAAGCCGTCAGGGTCTTGCCTAAACCCACAACGTCAGCGATGACGACCCCATGACGTTTTTGCAAGTGATGAGCGGCGATTTTTACAGCAGCCATTTGGTAATCAAATAGTTTCGTAGAAAAATCCCTTGGTATTTGATACTCGGATAGACCAGACCTAGCTTCTTGCGACAGGTGGTAAGCCATTTTTAAGTAGATGTGGTAAGGGATAATTCCTTGTTCGCCCGCCCAACTCTCTTCAATGATTTTCGCCAGTTCGTCGGAGATATCAATGGACCAACGGTCATTCCATCGATCTGAGAACCAGTTAGCTAGCTTTTGGCAGGCGTCATAGTCGGTCACATCGATATTCAACTCGCCTTGTTTGGACAACCCTGAGAGTGTAAGGTTGCTGCTGCCCATAAAGCCGGTAACCGGGTTGTTATAATCCTGCCGGAAAAGAAGATAGAGTTTGGCATGCAGTGGGTAGTTGAGATGAAGCTTCACTCGGACTTTGTGAGCACGGATTTGCTTCGCTAACCTGCGCAGACCCGCCTCATCGGCGTCAGTTGGTATGCCAACTGTTATCTGCTCGCGGAACTCATTAGCCAATTGGGTCTTTAGCCGTTTAGCCGTCTGGTTGTCTATCTCCGCAGTTTCAGGAGCCTTATGAACGTCATACAGCAGATGAAGCTCTTCCCGCGGCAGACGCTGCATACCTACAAGCAGCCGACAACAGCTATTATCTTCGCCAGACCATTCATCAACAAAGTGATCAAGATGCTTCCAGCCGCGCAGATTGAAGTATCCCACACAGAAATCAGCCCTTTCGGATGTATCAATGGTGGCTTTTAGGGCAGTCATGAGATCTTCACTGATATTATCGTAAATACGCGGCATTTATAATCTCCATAATGACAAGCATTACAACACGATATCACTCGTATACTACAAGTACACTTTACTACAGATTAGCCCGTGAATAAATGCTTTTTCAAATAACATAGTGTATAACCAATGTATATATCAACCGACTACTATTGCCAAATACCCTATAGCCGACTTGCAGCTAATTGCCATCATGAAAGTTGAGGAACTACAACTGGATACCAAGCAGCTTGGATCGCGCATACTGATCATCGGCTGCTGCGGGGCTGGGAAGTCGACGCTAGCAGTGAAGCTTGGTCCGTTGCTGCAACTGCCAGTTGTTCATCTTGACCGTGAGTTCTGGCAGCCGCATTGGCAGCAACTCTCGGATGGCAAGTTCGTGGAGCATGTTAAGCAGCTCATCAGTCAGCCCCAGTGGATTATGGACGGGCATTATAGCGGCACACTGCCGATGAGGCTGCAGGCATGCACAAGCGTGGTCGTGCTGCACTTCCCTATGTGGCAGTGTTTAGGCAGGGTAATTTGGCGCTCGGTTAAGGGCTATGGCAGAACGCGGCCTGACTTAGCCGACAACTGCCCGGAGCATATCGACCCGTCGTTCTGGTGGTATGTTGCCTGGACGATGCCGCAACATAGCATCCCCAACATGTATAAACACCTTGAGGCCATTGCTGGCGAAAAGCCAGTGGTAATACTGCGCAGTCAAGCGCAGCTCGATCGTTGGCTTAGCGGTTTGCGTACGTAAAAAGTCGGAGCACAGTTCCGTGCCCCGACTGGCACTGCGGTGTGCGGAGCTATCCCTGCCAATTGGGGTTAGGCTGGGGAATCTTCGCTTCCACACTCTCAATCCACGCCCATAACTGCTGACGCAGTTCTTCGGCTAGTTCCGGCATCTCTGCGGCGAGGTTGTGCTGCTCACCGACGTCTTCACGCAGGTTGTAGAGTTCCAACCGATTGTCCTCAAAGAAGTGGATGAGCTTGTAGTCACCTTTGCGAACGCTGCAGCCCGGCGTGCCGCCTTGGTTGCCGTAGTGCGGATAGTGCCAGAACAGCGACTCGCGTGGGATGCTGTTGCCGCCCTTAAGCAGCGGCAAAATGCTGACACCATCGGTGTGCTGCTGCGGCAGCAAGGGCAGACCGGCAGCCTCCAGGAAGGTTGGGTAGATGTCGGTGCTGGTGATGGGCACATCGCACTGCGAGTCTGCGGCAATCACACCCGGCCAAGATGCCAGGAAAGCCACGCGAGTACCGCCCTCATACATCCAACCTTTGCCTTCGATGAGCGGTAAGTTGGTGGTCGGTGACCCTTCGGATGTGGCAACTCCACCATTGTCGGAGGTGAACACGATGAGCGTGTTGTCTAGCTGGCCAGTGCGCTCAAGCGCTTCGACGACGCGTCCCACGCTGGTGTCCATCGACTCGATCATCGCGGCATACACAGGGTGCGACTGAACCAGACGGCGAAGTATCCTCATGCCCTGCTTATCTTCGGTATGGAAGGGCTCGCCTTCTTCCAGCACTTTGATCTTATCTAGCCCCATGTCTTTGGCTTTTTGCTCGTATTTCGCCACTAGCTCTGCGGGCGCCTGCAGCGGGTGGTGCACAGCGTAGTGGCTGAGGTGCATGAAGAAGGGCTGACCATCATTCTGCTCGATAAGCCTCACCGCTTCATCGCCGAGGTAATCCGTAAGGTATTTGCCATCCTCTTGGTTCTGCAAATTGGGCAGATTCCACGGTGAAAAATATCCATACTGGTGCGATGGAGCTCCTGCAACGCTTCCGCCGATGTTTACCTCAAAACCATGGTCTTCAGGGTAATACCCCTCACCACCGAGGTGCCACTTACCCACGTGCCAGGTGTGATATCCACCTTCACGCAGCGCCGAAGCCAGTGAGAATTCGCTGCGCGGAAGGTCTTTGATATACGGTGCGTCGATTAGCCGCCCCTTCAGCGGATGCATGTATCCGCCATGGTCGATCCAGTCGGTGATACCAACCGTTGCCGGGTATTTGCCGGTCATGATGCTCGCCCGCGACGGCGAACAGACTGGGCAGGACGCATATGCCGAAGTAAATGTGATGCCCTTCGCGGCGAGTTTGTCGATATTTGGTGTTTCATAAAAATCGCTGCCGGTGCAGGCTAGGTCACGCCACCCCAGGTCATCGAGCAGGATGAGTATGATATTTGGCTTAGACGAGTTCACAGAAAAATCCCCTTATATGTGAAACGCGGTGAAGTAAATTGCATTCATCGGTTATAGTTCACTATCGGTGCTTGAGTATCCTTTATATCATTGCCAACCTCAGCCAATGCGATTCATATGCAAGGGGATGTATCTTCACCGCATTTCTTGGACATAAAATCCCTCAGGCAGCTTTTCGACGTCGGAACTGGCGTATGCGGCTGATCACCACACCCGAACCAACGCCAGCTAAAGCCATTAAGCTGCCAGGTTCTGGTGCCGAACTGATGTTGTATGTTTTGCTGCCTCCTGGTCGGCTGTAGTTGCTGGCACTGTCGACCAGCATACTGGTGTAGCTGTTTCCTGCTGTGGCATCCCATAAACTCAGTGACGACATGCTGCCCTCCGCCACATTATTCGTGAACAAAAATGAGGCGATCTTCAGTTTGTTCGTCAGTGGTGCTGTCATGGATCCTGCCTGGTTATATAACGATATATACTGTCCGTATGGCCGTGCTCCATCTGCTATCCCTGTGGTGTCGCCGATTTGTCGGAATCCGCTAAGGCCGTTATTAGATCCGCTGGGAACAATATGCATATCAAACTTGTTGTCTGGATCAATCGTCACACCATTCAGCACAATCGAATCGCTCAAATTCGTGGCTTCAGTGCCCATACTTTCGGCGCTTCCCCAGCCAAATGTAAGGTCTAGGGCGTTGAACGCATGGTCAGAGGATACGAATACATTGGCTCGGAATTGTTTGCCCTGTCCCACTTGTAATGTATTGGTGTCCGCATTTAATGATATTTCGGCGTCGCCAACTTTCTCAAACTCCACGCTCCACGCACTATCAAACGTCTCCGCACCGACACCAGATGCGGTAAAAACAGAAACCAGCAGAAAAATACGCAACTTTGATCGCATTTACCTAAGCTCCTCGTTAGTAGGTTGTATGTGGCAAATAGGTGATGACGCACCACATGTAAACATCATACTTTCTTTACATGCGATTCTGTATGGTTTTTAGAGCAGATTTCTCTGTTAAAAATACCAGTTTTTGCAGAAATATTAGTTTTAGGTTAATGCAGTGGGGATTTGCGTATTGTCAAAATGGGGGAGCCAGGGACTTCTGCGGTCTCGACGACAGCCGCGAACCGGGCAATACGGCTACTGTGGTAATTTCAACAACCCATTCGTCATAGGTATTGTTTTGTGAATTTTGTGTAATCTAATGTGGATTTATGCATAATATATACATAGATCAGTCTTTGGCGATAGATTACCATCGAATTTACTTCACCATCTAGGGAGTTAAGATATGCTTGTTCAATTCAGTATTACGAATTATCGGTCTATTAAGAACAAAATAACACTTAGCATGGTTGCGTCTGTTGATGATTCATTGATGTCGAACACCATCAGTGTTGATTCTAAAACGCGTCTTTTGAGGTCTGCAGCAATATATGGTGCTAATGCTTCAGGAAAAACTAATGTCATCAGAGCATTATCTTGCATGCGAAATATTGTGATGGAATCGCATAGATATCAACGCAATGAACAGATCAATGTTGAACCCTTCCTGTTAAGCGACCAAAATCATCCTGGCCCTACAGAGTTTGAGATTGTGTTTATCAAGAACGAAACAAGATACGTTTACGGAATGAGTGTCGATCATGATCGTGTGTATGAGGAATGGTTAAATTCAGTTGATCTAGCAAATGATCGACAAGTGCCAAAACTGCTATTTAATCGCATACTGCAGGCAGATGGTCATTACGAGCAGAAATTTGGGAATAGTTGGAAGCCCAAAAAAGAACGAATTGTCAGCGACTGCCTAGAGAATCAATTGTATTTGTCGAAATTCGCTCAAAACAACCATCCTATTGCAGGTATCGTGTTTGATTGGCTTAGTGCGAATTTTCGGCCGATGTCGAGTAGTCCTGAGAACACTCCCGACCGTATATATACAGCAGATATATGTCTAGAAGATATCAATATCAAGAACAAGATCGTGGAACTCTTACGGGATGCTGACCTCGGTATATCCGATTTCTATGTCTCGAAAGAACCCCTAAAAACGTCATCAAAGTGGCAAATACTACCTGATACAGTGAAACAGCTAATAGAGAAGGACATGGCTTCAGGTAATTCTGAGCATTTCACACATGATATTGTTGTTCGGCATGTTATTGACGGTCATAGTGTTGACTTCGACCTAAGTGATGAATCTGCTGGAACACAACGCTTATATGCCTTAGCAGGTCCTTTCATGAATTCCTTGCTTGCAGGAAATGTCTTATTCGTTGATGAACTGGATTCCAGTCTTCATCCCTTACTTACTCGGTCTTTGGTTGAAATGGTAAATAAGAACACAAAGTCCAATTTTCAGTTTATTTTCACAACTCATGACAGCACGCTGCTAGATTCAGAGTTATTTAGGCGCGACCAAGTCTGGTTCACAGAAAAAAACGGTGACCTTATTACTGACCTGTACTCATTATGGGATTTAAAACCTCGTCAGAATGAAAATTATATGAAGTGGTATCTTGCAGGACGTTATGGTTCTATACCATTCCGAGGTGACTTCCAAATTGAATAATAGACTGCGTAAACAGAATTATGCGAGACCCCGACCTACCAGAGAACCGAATGAGCTTTATTTAATCATATGCGAGGGTTCCGACACAGAGGTCGCATACTTTAAATCGATGAGGAAATATGTACGCAATCCAGCGATTACAATTCGGATTCTTGGTGGCGACAAGGTAAGCTCTGATCCCTATCAAATGGTGGAAGCAGCTAAAACGCACACCGAAAGCGAGCACATATGGTGTGTTTTCGATGACGACCAAAGGTCGAACATAAAGCAAGTATTATCGTTAGCGCGTTCGTATAAATTCATCAACATCGCATTTTCGAATCCTTGTTTCGAGCTGTGGTATCTCCTGCATTATGTGTATTCCACTGCACAAATGTTACCAAAAGAGGTATTGGAAAGACTGACTTCGCGTATCCCGAAATATAGCAAGACATCCGACTATTTCGAGATGCTATTACCTTATTACAACGATGCATATGATAGAGCTTGTAAGCTAGCGAAACACCATGAAGACGTGGGCAATTGTCCAGACGATAATCCTTCAACGAGCGTATATATACTTGCCGATGAACTAATGAAAATGAAAAAATAGGAGCCGATCCATCCTCACATTCTTTACTCCACTCACCGCAGCACATACCTTCCGAGGCCTCATGCACAGGTATGCTTGCCGATGTCCTCATCGGCTAATTAGCTGTACACCCAACCGTCATAAAAACGTCTGCGGGACTTCGTCTTTTGGTTCGCAGTATGCTAGAGTAATCGTAGTATCATCTTCTCGCGTAATATTGTATACAACTAAGTCGGCGCGGAGCATCGTGCCTCATAATACAGGGAGTCTCTTGCGATGAATAATAACGAACCCATCACCATACATATGATCGGACATTCGCATATCGATCCCGTTTGGCTGTGGCAATGGCAAGACGGAATGGATGAAGCTTTGGCTACCTTCCGGACGGCTGCCAACCTGATGGATAAATATCCTGACTTTATCTTCAGTCATGGTGAAGCCTGGGACTACCAGCAGGTGGAGCAGCTTGATCCTGAGCTGTTTGAACGCATCCGGGTATTTGTTAAGCAGGGGCGATGGGAGATAGTCGGTGGATGGTGGATGCAGCCCGACTGCAACCTTCCGACAGACTTCGGATTTATGAGGCAGATTGAGGCTGGCAAGAAATACTTCACCAGCCGATTTGGGCTGTTCCCGGACATCGCAGTGAATGTGGATAGTTTCGGCCATTCGGCAGCACTGCCGAACCTAATCGCTGGAGCAGGGCAGAGCTGCTATGTGATGATGCGCCCGCAAGAGCATGAAATGCACATCCCTGCCCGCATGTTCCGGTGGCGCGGCAGTGAAGATGGCGCTGAAGTCACTACGTTCCGCATCGCCGATGGCTACGGTTCATGGGGTGAGACCATCGACCTCAATCACATCAAGCACGCACTTGATGACCTGCCTGAAGGCGTGAAGCACACCATGTGCTTCTATGGCGTGGGGGATCACGGTGGGGGACCCACAGAGGGCAGCATCCAATGGATCATGGCGAACCGCGATGCAATTCCGGGCTGCGTGATTGAGTTCAGCAGCATGTCACGCTTCTTTAAAGCGATTGAGGCAGACGGCACAAAGCTTCCGGTGGTCACCGGTGAGCTGCAGCACCATGCCATCGGCTGCTACACCGTCGACCGGAAGATCAAGATGCTCGTTCGTGAAGCAGAGCATATGCTGCGGCAAGCCGAAATCATGCTTGAGGAGGAGCCTAACGCGGAGTTATCGGCTAAGCTGGCCGATGCTTGGGAACGCGTGGCTTTCAACCAGTTCCACGATGTGTTGGCTGGCACCTGCATTCCTTCAGCGTATAGGCAGTGCTATGCGCAGTTAGGTTATGCTCTGACGATTGCCGGCGAAGTCACCGCCCATTGCCTGCGCCGAAAAACTGTGAAGCTGCCTGCGGATGAGATGCAGAGAACGGTGTTGTTTAACGCCTCTGACAAACCATTCCGCGGTTACACCGAATTTGAACCTTGGCTGCAGTTCCGACGCTGGCAGCAAGGCTGGCAGTTGGTGGATGAGCAGGGTGCCGATGTACCCTTCCAGTTAGTTCAGCCGGAAGCGGTTGCTGGCGGCAACAACCGTCTGCTGGTGTATACCGAGATGGCTCCAAAGCAGATGCAGGTTTTGCGCATCAAACGCCACGACGAAATTGCTGAGGTGAACGCGGCAGTCGGTGAAGCAGGGGAGACCATCGTCAACAACCTAGGTGTAGGGGTAGACACTCAATCGCGGACATTCGTGCTGCCAAATGGCAAGAAGCTGCCGATGCCCTCATTTGCACTCATCGATGACCTTTCCGATACATGGTCGCACGGTATCGACCGGTATGCGGGCGAGGTAGTCGCCGTCGATAAATGGGAGGCTGCCCAGCCGCTGCATGATGGTTCGCTGATGCAGGCATTGCTGCAAAAAGGCACCATCGGAGCCAGTTCACTGCAGGCCGAATGGCGTGTCTACAAAGATGAAAAGACAGTGGAGCTGCGGCTTCGCGTTCACTGGCATGAAAAGTTAAAGATGCTGAAACTCTGCCTGCAGCTGTCAGATAAACCGGAGCAAAGGGTCGACGGTATACCCGGCGGCGCATTTACACGCGCTAACGATGGCAAGGAACGGCCGTTAATGGCATGGAGCTTACTGCAGCAGGAGGGGATGCCGATTGGTGTGGTATGCCCAGAAACGCTGGCAGTGGATGTTACACCAGAAGCCGCTCGCTTCTCACTGCTTCGTGGGGCCATGATGGCTCATCACGAACCGGCAATGCCGGATGTACCCAATGCGGTGATATCCGACCAAGGCACACACAACTTTGTCTACCGGTTCCATTTTGATGACAACATCACGGCAGAGCAGTTAGAGAACGAAAGCGTTCAGCTTCAGCGACCTCTGCTGATCGCCTCGGCGACTAAGGGTATGCCCGTGTTGTTCAGGTAACTGCCGCGGATATTCTAGTTATTTAACAGAGCACTGGCCTCCGATACGATCTCAGGCCGGTGCTCTCTTCTTGTTTTAGTAGAATCATATATGGTGCTTAACCGACTATCGAATGCATGGAGTGATTCTGATGCCGCAATTTTACGAGTCTTTACCGGATGTATGGGGCGAAGGTGCGTTGTTCGCCTTCTCAGGAGTAGACGGGCCGACCAACACAGCCTCTGGTTTCGCAGCCACTCTGCTTGAGAAGCCGTTCGGTATATTGATTAACACACCGACCAAGCGTATGGTGCGGTTCATTTTGAAGGGCTCAGGACACATCGAAGTTTTGACCGGTGATGTGGCTTCCATACGAACCACTCTCGGTGATTTTGGGCTGACTTTCAGCGACTGGCACACCATCATCGGTGTGCTTCCAGATCAAGCGGAACTGGGGCTGCCTCGGCAGTATGGCTTATGGGAGAACATTGAGGGAGCTGCGGTTTCGATAGACGATGATCACCATGATGCTGTGGCACTGAAGGTGAAGGGCAGCCGTATTGCTGTCTGCTACGGTGACTGCGCAGAACAGGCGGTGTTTCGTGCTGAGACTGCCCTGGAACTTGACTTCTATGATGTTGCAGCGGAACGCATGAACTTTGTGACATCGGCAACGGGCCGAACCAAAAAACATCAAGGATTACTACTGAAGTGCCTTAGCGTGATGAAAGTAAATACGCTGTGGCCAGAAGGCAGCATCAAACGGCGTTGGAGCACACCCGACCGCATACCGCATCAGCATATGTGGTTGTGGGACAGTGTGTTTCATGCGATGGGCATGGTGTCGTTCAACGAGGGGCTAGCCTGGGACTTCATTGATGCTGTTCTGGATACGCAGCAGGTAAATGGCATGATCCCGCATATGTTCCGTATCGATGGCACTCATTCGGAAATCACCCAACCGCCGCTGCTGTGTTGGGGCGTGTATGAGGTTGCATCCAAGCTTAACGACATCGAATGCTTGAAGATGGCATACCCCAAACTGCTGAAATACCTGCAGTGGTTTGACGACAACCGTCGTGATGAAGCCAGTGGGCTATACTACTGGCTCGTTAACGAAGCCTCCAACAACAGATGTGACGAAAGCGGCATGGATAATTCGCCTCGTTTCGAAACGGGTGAGCGCCTGCTAGCGGTTGACCTTTGCACATACTTATCGCAAGAGTGGAACTATATAGCTCAGATCGCCACGAAATTGGGGCTGATTGAGGACGCGGACGCTGCCAAACAACGGGCAGATGCGCTGGAACAGCTCATTCATGGCAGGATGTGGAACGCAGAGACTGGGTTCTACTACGATCTGCGGCTAGATGGTTCATACAACGAAGTGATGGCCGTCAGCGGCTTCTTACCACTGCTGCTGCCGAACATACCTACAGAGCATCTAGATGGATTGATAAAGCATCTCGATAACCCAATGACTTTTGGCACTCGGTATCCAGTTCCGTCGGTTGCCGCCAATGACAAGCACTATGGTCATGATATGTGGCGTGGTGCAACCTGGATTAACTTTAACTGGATGATATATCATGGGCTGCGCAGACATGGTAAACATAAGCAAGCCTTCAAGTTGTCCAAAGCTACCATAAAAGCGGCTGAAGAAGCGGCGCGTCGTTATGGGGTGCTGTTTGAGTTCATGGACAGCGCCGTTAAGGTGGAGCCCACCAAAGTGGACAGGAAAGGTGCCTGCGAAAGCATACCCTATCTGTCGGGTAAGATGGACTCTATTCGTGACTACCATTGGAGTGCGGCATTGATTGCTCGGATGATCATCGAGCAAGTGTCTCAGAAATAACGAAATACCGACGCCCACAAAATAAAATCCGCCAGGTGAAGATGATCATCACCTGGCGGTTTACAGCATTGCTAAGCGCAAAGCACTCTCAGCTCAAGCCGTTACGGAATGCGGATATCCACATACTTACCGATATCTTGGCTGCCCGATGCAGCGCTAAGGTGGATACGCATGGAGCCTGTAAATGGCTTATAAACACGCTTCTCCACATCATATAGTGTTGGCAGCTTAGCAGCAGGTATGCTCAAACGGTAAGCTCCGTCTTTGCCCACAGGGATATCGAGCCATTTGTCTTCTGTTGGCACAAATTCCACGCGGATTCTGCTGGGCGTCAGCGGCTTACCCGCTATGTCGAACAGACGTGCGGCAATATGAAGCCCGTTCTTGTTGGCGGTTATGGAACTGCGCATGCCCATCTGCCCGAGTAGTTTTCGAGCATGTGCCATCGCTTTAGCGTCATCGCCTTCTGCATGGGCGGAAGTCATTGTCTGCAGCTCATATTTAGATGCGTCTGTCAGTGCATTCAGCGATGACCATTTTGCTGCGGCTGCTTTAGCCTGTGCCACAGCGGACATCACTTCCGCAGAGGTTGTCTTTTGGGTGATCAGCACATAGCATTTGCCGTTGGCTTCCATCGAGACTGTGCCCTTAAGCTCATCACCGTCCCACTTATCGCTGGCAACTGCTGCGGCGCTGCTGTATCGTGATGCCACAAGGCCGTATTGCTGGGCAAGCGGCTGCAGATCGACATCAAGCTTGACCGCTTGGTCGGCGGTGTTGATGAGCACCAACATGATGTTCACGCCGTCGCTGAGCGCCATGGCCTCTAATCGGCTGCGGGCTGGCACATCGGTGAGGTAATTGGCCTGCAGAACGCGCACACCGGAAACGGGTTGGTCATCCAGGTAAGCCTGACCTTCAATATCAACAGCGGTCGGGCTGGCCCACCAGCCCAACATCAGTTCACCGGCACCTTTGTCGGGTGTCATCCTGAAGTATACAGTGGATCCTGCTGATGGGCTCTTTTGCAGTTCCAGGGTGTAGTTTGCACAGTCGGTGATGGGAGCATCAATATGTTTGCTGCCTAACAGCTCACCATTGGCATCACCTGCAAATGCTTCCAGAGTAAAGCCGAATTCGTGCTTTTTTGTGAATGTGGGCACGCTGATTGTGATGCTCTGCATGCCGTCGTATGCCGTTTTAAAGCTTTGCCCCAGGGTGTGACCATCGGTGACCGCGATAGCCTGGCGAGGGCTGCTCATGCTGCCAATGGCCACGGTAAGCTGCTGCTTCACAAGCTCGTCACCTACTACAGATACCGTATGAACGCTGGCTGGCAGCATTTTGTCTGCATCGAATGGTGTTTTCGGTGAGATATGGTGGATTTCGCCCATACCCACTTTTTCTACAGCAGGACCCGCAGAGTCCGTAATGAGGGTTCCGCCTTGGTTTACGAATGCGTCGATTTTGGCCTGTATGTCCGCATCGACTAAACTGTTCCCTAAACTGACGAGATATTTATAGTTGCTGGCTTCACCTTTTCGGATGAGGCTGTCAGATAGGTAATACTTTGATATCTGGTTTTGAATACAGGAAATGTGGATTTCATCCCACTTAGGCTGCCAACCACGCAGAGCCCAAGTGACATGCGACCGATACACCGCGACGGCGGGCATCACTGGGTGCATACCCTCCAGCACAGGGGACAGCAGCTTCACTTCCATAAACAGACGGTCGATGGCTTTTTCTCCTGGTGTGCCACGGACACCCCATTCACCATCTGGCAGGGTTCCCGACCACTGCACTAGTCCTAGATGCCATGCCCCGCTGCCGATTGTTTCGCTGATGTAGCGAGTTGCCGCTTGCGGTGTATAGCTGCGGCCGCCGCCGCGAGCGGTGGGGTCCGACAGCTTATAAGCGAGGCGGTTCGGAGCATACGGCTTACCTAGCGGCAGTAGGGTTTCGATATACTGCATGTTGAAGTAAGTGGGGTCATCATTTTCGATGATCTGCCCGGTTTCAAAACCGTCACTGTTGGAAGCGAATAGATCGGGCGACCACCCCATGCCGGCATAAGTGTTATTGTTGAATATCGTGCCGTGGTTGCAGGTAAACGCCGGTTTGGCGACGTCGACGTCACGGAAGGCTTGGTAGAATTGACCACTGTGTTCCGCCATTGCGGTGAACCGGAAATCGAGCCAGTCCCGCCAGGGCTGCAGTTCGCTGGGTGCGCGGGGGGCGTCCACTTTTTCCCAACTGCCGCTTTTAGCGTTCCATGCCTTGTTCAGCTCATCAAGAGTGGAATACTTATTCTTAAGCCAAGCCCTGAAGTGTTCAAGGCTTGTTGCGCTGTAGTCTGTCCAACGAGTTCCATCGAGGTAGGTGTAGTATAAACTTTCACCACCCATGAGCCAGTAGATGAGGTTGGGGTAGTCTTTAATGGCCTTCGCGTTATCTCTGCAGAACTGTTGAGATCCTAGCACAAATGCGGGGTGTTCAAGCCCGTTGGTGGGCACCAAGGTGCCAAACATCCCGCCAATGATAGGCTGATTATACTGATCAAGTTGAATTGATTCCGGAAACTTCTTCATGAACCATTCGGGCATATAAGGAAATCCTGGGTTGTTCCAGTTGCCGAGGTTCGCCACGGTATATAGTCCCAACCGCATGAGAAGGCGGCTTTGGCTTGGGCCAAGAACTAAAGTGACATGCGGCATCTTCTGTGGAACGACGTCAACCCATTTGTCGTTTTGGCGCACACGCAGCTCGAGGTCGTAGTTCTTATACTGACCGACTTCAGCTCCTGCTTGGCCACGCAGATATGGGTTGTTTTCCTGAGCCCACCAGGCGACATAGCTGCCTTTAGGTTGGTATATGGATAGCTGATATTTTCCGGGTGCTTGCTTAGGGAACCGGCATTCGGGCCAGCCGTTGTCAACTAACGGGCCGGTTTCGCCTTTAACAACATTAACCCACTGGCGTCCATTCCATTTCGATAGGCTCCAACTGCACTGGCTGTTGGTGGACATCATAGTGGCCAAACAGGGGGCAGCACCATCGAAGGGGGTATCGACCTGGAATGACTGCCATATGCGAACGGGGTCGATAATCGCGTTCATATTACTGACCCCGCAGCCATACGGTGCGTTATCATCCTGCGTCGGAGTCCACATAGCTCCGAACGATCCAGTGTTGGCGTTCGTCTTCGCTACTTCGGCCCAATCTTCTTGCTTATCCACAAAGGGGTAGCCATAGTATTGCAGCGGCTGTTTTACTATCGGCTGCCATTCTGGTTTAAGCGATGTCTTTATTGGTCCTGCCAGCACCGAACTGCCAGCGGCGATCAAGATACCGATGAGGTGGCTCCGACGCATGATGATATTCCTTATCTTGTTACTAGTAGCCGAGTGACTTCATGTAGTCGATGCACTCTTTGGCAACCTGAAGTGGCTTGCCGTAGGTGTCATCCTGCTCGATGATGAGATACTCAACACCGGCTGCTTCTGGTAGGGCGAAAATCTCTGGCCAGTTGATGGTGCCGCTGCCAACAGAGATCATCTTGCGGTTTTCATCCATGTCTTTCACGTGGAGCAATGGCAATCGGCCAGCTCGCTTCTTGATGGTTACTGCGATATCCTGACCGCCGTGCTTCACCCAGAAGCAGTCGAGTTCAGCCTGAAGGTCTGGTGCTGCAGCGTAGAGCAGATCCAAGCCAAGTTCGCCGTCAAAAATACCGAATTCGAAATCGTGGTTGTGGTAGCACAGTGTGATGCCGTTAGCTTTTAGCTTAGCGCCAGCTTCCTGCATCATAGCCGCAGTGGCTTTCCAGGTGGCTGCGTCTTTGCGCAGTTCTTCTGGCAAGTAGGCAACTGTGAAATACTTGGTGCCAAGCGTGTTGGCAGCTTTGGTGATGGCGTCGATATCTGCTAAGTCTTGCGGTCCACCATGCATTGAGATGGCTTGCAGACCATACTGCTTGAGCGTGCTGGCTAAATCGTCGTATGACAACCCATAAGTGCCGGCTGTTTCAACATACTTATAACCCATCTCGGCGAGGCTGGAAAGTGTGCCGTGCAGGTCTGCATCAGCAGCATCTCGAACGGTATACAATTGGATAGCTACATTCGGTTTCATCATGTTACCTCGTGATGATCATTTTTGGATACACACATTATTATATTAGCCAATTTGTGCTAAGGTTCCTGTCTGTCTGCTGGATATGATCTGATAATCACAGGAGTAAAGTGATTTTTGTATGGTATGCCGATAGACATAACACAGGCTGATGTTTGTATGAAAGCAGGGAGTGATGGAGTATGCTGTTAACCAATCGCCAAGAGCCGACAGCTTGGATCGTAGGTGATCAGCCATGATACCGCGGGTTTAGTCACCCGCACGACTTCGTTCCGGGGGCTGACGCTCCGGGAACTGCGTCCAGTGTGGGTTCCTGCACCGCGCGGCTTACCATTTGCGGCCGGCGTCGCTTCACTCCGGCCGGCGCATGGATGCCGTTTCACCATCGATTAGGACGGGTAATCATGAGTCTACCTAACTACTCTTATTACTGTTGTGGTAAACCTGCACGAGGTTATTGTTCAGCATTTTTGGCTCACTAATACGGCCATGTTGTGTGCATGGCTGTTCGTTGACATTTACCACAAATCCGCGGCACTGCAGCAACATATGAATGATAATTGCAGTGGGTTTGTTGTTTGGAGGCAGTGAGTGACTATCCAAGCTCCACACATCCCCCTTAAAAACACAACAGCCCTCGCTGATGCGAGGGCTGTTAAGCAACGAGCGAAACTAGCGCTTCATGTAGATGGCAAGAGCCATATGACGTGCACGCTTGATAGCATCGCTAAGGCCGCGCTGGTGGCGGGCACAAGTGCCGGTGCTGCGGCGGGTCATGATCTTACCGCGATCGGTGATAAAGCGAGACAGACGTCGCATATCCTTGAAGTCAATATAGTCAATCTTATCGACGCAGAAGGCACAGACTTTTCGCCGCCTCTTGAACCGCGGCTTACCATTGTTTGGTCTCATGGTTTCTCCCTATTTATGATTCGTCGGCGAAAGGATCATAATCTGACGGCAGTTCGGAACCCGCGCTGAAGGGATCACCCGTCGGCGCACTGCTAACAGGCGGTACCACATTTGGCTGAGCCGCTGGCGCAGCCGGTCGGTATCCTCCGCCTTCATTGCCATCCCTGCCAGATTCCAGAGAACGGATCGTGTCGATGCGAACATCCCAACTGGTGTGATTTTCACCCGATTGGCTCGTCCACTTTCGACTATGAATGCTTCCCTCTACTAGAACCAAGCGTCCCTTTTTGAGGTAGTTGATCGCATATTCGGCTTGGTGCTGCCAAGCTGTACAGTCAAAGAAATCAGCATCATATTCGTTGGTTTCTTTGTTCTTAAAATTGCGGCCAACCGCCAAAGAGATTTTGGCAATCGGAGTTCCCTGTGGGGTAGACCGATACTCTGGGTCACGGGTTAAGCGCCCTATAAGTACTATTCGGTTATATTTCATGTCAGATACCCCCTTTCACCAACAAAGTCGGTTTATATTAGGCTCTAAGCCTGTTCAGGTTCAGATTGTGCGGCAGGTGCTTCAGCGGCTGGAGCTGGTGCTTCTGCCTCTGCTGGTGCTGCCGGAGCTTCAACTTCGGCGACAGGCGCGGCTGCAACTGGCGCTGCTGGTGCAGCTGCTGGTGCGGCGGCCGGTGCTGCTGGTGCTGCGGAATACATTGATGTCCTCAGATCAGCGATGAAGTTCTTCTCTTGTGCTTCTTTGAAGTCGTGCGCAATGGTGATAAATCGCATCACTTCGTCGGAGATGTTAAATAGTCGCTCCAGCTCTGCTGGAACCTCCTGCGGTGCGCGGTAAAGCATGATAACATAGATGCCATCGCGCATTTTGCGGATAGGATATTCGAGTCGGCGACGCGCCCACATGGCGTTGTGCACCACCTCGCCACCGGCCTTTTCCACTACGGTACCAAAGCGTGCCAGGATATTGGCTAAACGCTCATCACCAGTAGCGGGATGGACGATGTACATCGTTTCATAAAGCTTGCTCAACGGGTAAGCTCCTCCCTATGGACTGTTAGTAGGCCTTACGCATACTCAGCGTAAAGCAGGAAGGCAGTTGGGGCAGCTAAAGCTGCCAAAATGCCGAAGGTTATTTTATCACAAATCGATCATATATGCGAAAATCAGCATGTATGACGGCTGGTCTCGCAGCTATACATCGATATATAGTGACAATCGCTAAATAGCTATGTTGCCGCGGGTTGGTCATCCAGACGACGTGGTCGTTCAGCCGATGGTGGGTCACTGCTGCCCGGCAGCCATCCCAACGCCCGCCGGAACGCGGGCCGGTATTGATCAGCGATGGGTGACTGTGCCCGTCACGGACGGGCCACCGAACCCATCGCCTATTGCCGGTGGTGACAATCGCAGATGATCAGCCATGCTGCCGCGGGTTTAGTCACCCAGACGACGTTGTCGTTCAACCGATGGTTGGGCACTTCTGCCGGCAGCCATCCCAACGCCCGCCGGAACGCGGGCTGGTATTGATCAGCGATGGGTGACTGTGCCCGTCACGGACGGGCCACCGAACCCATCGCTTATTGCCGATGGTGGCAATCGCAGATGATCGGCCATGCTGCCGCGGGTTTAGTCATCAAGACGACGTTGCCGTTCAGCCGATGGTTGGGCACTTCTGCTGGCAGCCGGTGATGTATCTCGTATATGTTTTTTATTTGCCATGCTGCCGCGGGTTTAGTCACCCACACAACTACGTTCCGGGAGCTGACGCTCCGGGAACTGCGTTTCGTGCGGGTTCCTGCACCGCACGGCTCATCAGTACCGGCCGGCGTCGCTTCACTCCGGCCGGCGCAGGGATGCCATTTCGCAACTACACTGCAACTAGCTTATACATTTCAATAAGGCCTGAGACATCACAGCAGAGATGCCGGCGTATGGATGCCAGTTTACCATTACACTGCAACCAGTTTGTGAATGCTATTTTGAAATTGGCTCTTATATATAGTTGTAATCTATACTCTTCGCACGGCGTAGACCGGTATGGGGCCGAGTTCGTATTTACTCTTGTTGTCTATTGGGTTGCCTTGAATATCAAGCAGTGCTGCGTCTTTTGGGTAAGGAATGTGATGCGGCTTGCCATCATGGCTCCAGTATACAGTAACTTGCAGCCCCTGTGATGCGGCAAACCGGAAGATGGAGACGCCAGGAATACTATCGTCGGTCACTGGTGTTCCCGCTCCGTCAACCATTGAAGCCAGCACAGCCCATGCCGCCAGTGCGGGACGGAGTGCGCGGTCATGCTCCAGAGCCAGTGAATCGGTGCTGCCGTATCCCTTTGGGTGCAGGAAGAATGTATAGAGGAAGAACCTCTGGCTGCCTGCTGCCATTAAGCCCACAAGGAAGCGAACCATCCGCGCTTGATCTGCAAGCAGAGTGGCGCCATCCTGCCCTCGGAGATACATAGAGCGTAACCCATGTGAGACTCCGCCCTCTGTTGTCCACATCGGTTTGGGGGAGGGGCCTTCAAAAGGCTTCAGTATCTGCCTAAATTCGCGGGCTTGTTTCAGTTGGACATTGTTTTGTGAATCGGCCACTGTGTCTGGCGAGTAATCGTGATATGAGAACACATCGAAACTAGATATACCCGCGGCTTTTATAGCGAGCTTGGTGAAGTCGGGACTGACCGACTCAATAGGACGATAAGTGTCGATGCCGACTATTGTCGCGCTGCGATTTGCTCTTTTCGCAGTGGCACAGGTGAGTTTCAACAGGTTGCCATACTGCTCTGCGGTGCCCGGGAAAAAGCGATCGGCTAGGTTCCATGGCTCGTTCCACACCTCCCAGAAGTCAATGCGCCCTTTATAGTGGCCCACCATGGCCTTGACATAGGCTTGCCATGCCTGTTTTCCGGCGGGTGTATCGGGATTGTTGTAGAAATGGGCCATGTAGTCGGTTGTTGGGTTTGGCTTCGATGTTGACCATGCCGGGGCGCCATCCAGCATGCCCAGTATGGCTAATCCCGCTTTACGACACTGAGTGATTGGTGCATCGAAGAACCGAATGGGGGATGGCGTTGGCTGAGCCACAGTCCATTTCGTCAGCAGACTTGCGTCATGCAGCCTCACCCACCGTATGCCCAGTGCGCGGGCGATTGGAAAATAGGGTGCCGTTAACGGCATATGCACGCCAAAGAAGGACTGGGTGGGGTCGATATTGCGCGGCTTCGGCAGCCGAGCGAAGCAGAGATCGACCTCTGAAGAAATCGGCTGGCCACTAGCATCGAACACCACGGCGGTTGCTCTATACATTCCATATCGGTGCGTGATATTGCGCGGCAGGGTGATGTTTGAACTGGTTAGCGGAAGCGGCGGCAGCGCTTCGCGATGGTCATACAAATCCGATATGGTGAGGTGCAGTTTCGCATCGGCTGGAATGAGACCAACAGCTGCGTAATTCAATACCATCGCTTGGCTGCCGTGGAAAACATGCGCCGGTTGGGTGGTCGTCAGGTTCAGTTCCACTGGGTAGGCCGGTTCATATGCGGGCGTTGGTTGGCTTCGCCTGCTGAGTTCGGCGGCATCTACCAAAATAGTGTTCTCTTTGTCTGCTGGGTTCACGCTGCGAACAACGAAAGCCGTCTGTCCGGGCAGCAGTACTCCAGTGATGGATACCCGCTGCCACTGGTTATCTACAGTAAAGGACTGTGCCACCTTTGAACCCTGAAGCGATACAGAGACGGTGATGGGGCCGTATTGCGACTTTAGCGCCACACTCGCAGTGTATGTATCTGCTTGAGGAATCTCGACTGGCGGTGAGGTCAACTCAATCACTGTCATACGCTCCAGAGTCGGCAAGATGCGTATCTTCAGCGATGCATTTCCGGTATATGCGGTGGTTCGGTCCACGCTGATCGGTTGGTCAGCAAACCTGGTGGATGAGTTCCATACGATCCAACCTGCTGCGAGCCCCGTTTCAAATGATCCGTTAACCAGTAGGTTGCCCTCAGATGCTGGTAATGGAGCAATTTGCTGCACCGATGCATCAGCAACCCAGAGGGTGACTGGCTCTGCGACGCGGATATATAACCCCAAGCGGTCGGTGTTATTCACATGCCAGCTCAGCTCGGCCTGCTGCCACTTGTTTCCAGGAGTGATGGTTGTATATGCGATGTCTCGATAGGGGGCATCGAGTTGGCGTACAGTGACTTCGATGGGTACCGCCACGCTTTCACGCAGCCATACCTGAGCTTGGTACCTTTGGCCGACAGTAATGCTGGTTAACTGTTGGTAAAAGTGAACTTTGCCGTCATCAAGCACCTGCTGAACATCAATGCGTTGGCAGCTATGGTCTGACCTGTTGTTGCGTGACTCCTCTGCATAGATCACCCGTACTTGGGCCCAGCTTGAGTTATCCAGCCAAGCTTGAGCTATCATACCGCTCACCTTGCCCACGCCAGATGAGGGTTTAGCCTGAACAAATGGCTTGGTGATATTGGGGTTGCTCAGGATATTACTGTTGCTCAATGATACGTTATCCATATCAATACCCTCTTTGGAAGTTATACAAATAAGCAATTCGTAAGTGTGAGCTTATGATACCAGCTTTTCGTGACCATGGCTGTGTTGCAGCAATTGGCGATTGTTTAGCAAATAAAGTATTATTTCCTTGAAACGTTCATGATAACACCATGCATGTAGGATACAACTAACAATTAACGTGGAAGTTTGCTGTGAGGAGATAAGGGATGGAGACGCGTAAGTCGTTATTACTGAGATGGATACTGCCGATCGTCGCTGTGGCGCTATTAGTTGGTGTGTGGGCGAGACGGACAGGTCCTGTGTATGTTCTTACGGACAAACAATGTGCGCCTGCAGACAAACCAATGGTATCTGAACATCACGATCTGAACAGTAAGGCAACAGATACGATCGCCAAACTGTTTGTGAAATCTCCGTATCAACCGTCATATACGTTTGGTTTACCGCTGTCTATGCACGAATATACCCCAAAGGATGCCGAACGCGACTTGTTGAAAGATCGTGCGAAATACGGTGATCGAGAAGCTTATGCCTACCTGGCTTGTAAACTGACGGCTCCGCATAGTGTTTTTAACATACACCCAAAATCTAGAGCTGACCAAAAGAAACGGGAGTCCGAATACATTGATTTCATGAAGCGTGGTCAACAGCTCGATCCCGATAACGCTTTGTATCATCTTCTGATGGCTTCTTGTTATTGGGGAGATAATCTGGAGGAGACGTTTCCAAAGAGTGCAACAATGCCTAAGCCGCCGCTTGTATTTTCAAAGGAGAAGATCACAGAGGAGATGCTGCCGGAAGTCAAAGTCGCTAACGAGAAGAATTTCAGGCTAGGACTGGCCGAATATGAGAAGGCGCTGCAGAAGAAGGTATCCCTTTATATACAGAAGCGACGTCTAGTTAATGCGCGTAATATGCCGAAGATTCTCACCACGGAGCAATATCTTAATCAACGCGAAGCTGAAGGTGCTGATGCATTTAACCAATCGAATATGTTCACTCCAGTGGCCGATGTAAAACTCGCAGCGTTATGGTTAGCAAAACGCGGTGAAGTAGATCAAGCACTCAAGCTGCTGCAGCCCAAAGATGCTTTTGTGATGATGACAGCAAACCCCGATATGGCAAACCAAACACCAATGGTCACCGCAATGTCTGTTAGTGAATGGGCATTGCTGAGCCAGTATCTGTTGACCAAATCACATCGTTCGGCTGAGGCTGAACGATATGGTGCGATGACCCAACAAATAATGAATGTGGTCGTGAAGGATGCTTTTCGGTATCAGGGCCTGTACGATATTCCAGGGCTGCGCAGTGTTTACTCAATACAGGTTGGTTGGACCGTTGCTGGCTACATAGTGGCATTGTTGTGGGTTGCGTGTTGCGTGGGGCAAGTTTATTGGTATTTTATCCGACGGGGTATGCCTAGCAATGCCAACGATAAGGGTAATGAAGTAAAACCCGAGAGATACGCATATTATTGCTTGATAGCCATCGGGATACTGCTATTACAGCCTCTTCTCAATTATTCCCTAATGCCGCTGTTCCTCACCATGACGATTATGATGGCAGCATTGTTCGGTATTGCCATGAGGTATCAATATAAGCAGGCATGTTGTCAGGCTGGTGTCACGGTACCTTCGCGGGGTAAAGAACTCCTCAATACCTGGCTGCCGGTGTTGCTTGCGGTTACATATTGCCTTGCGATAGGTTATCTGAAATATACACAGCATAACGGTCAGTTTTCTATCTATTCGCTGTTGCCGTTAGTGGCGTTGTTAGTTTTGGTTACGATTCCCGTAATGGCTGAAAAAAACAAAACATCGGAATACTATGCAAAGGCCAGCCAGATGTGGCTGAGGTATCTGAGCCCCATTTTAGTGTTCATCTCGCTGGTTGGTCTGCCGTTGATGACGGTTTGTGAAGCGGCGTTATTAGGGAGCGACCAAAACCACCTTGGCATGTTTCGGTCACCAGAGGTCTACACCAAAACAATGAATCAGCGTAATCAGACGTTTACCACTGCGATTCTCAAAGTGGTGGATGATACGGCTTCGAAGAGCGTGAAACCCGCTAAGCAATAGGAACTCCTGTTGTGTAGGAGTTTGTGCCGTAGACGCTAGCCTCTACGGCACTTTTTTTACCTAAAAATTCGGTTGAGCCAATGGCAAAATGGAAATCACATGGTGAAGCGACATCCACTTGCCAGCTGCGATCTACGCCACCGGCTGAACAACAGCACTGTGCGGGTGACAAAATCCGCGGCATCATGGCCATAATGCATTTTCCTCGGTTGTGTCACCATTTGTTGTGTTTCGTTATACTTTATGTAACCTCTGCACGAAACGTTCCGACATAAACGATAGAGTCTGGGGTATAATCAGCTAAATACATATACCTTGCCAGGAGATAGCGGAATGCTGACACGGAGTTCGTTGACCATGAGATGGCTGCTGCCTATCGCAGCAGTCGCATTACTGTTTTGTGTGTGGACAAAACGCACCGGTCCTGTGTTTGTGCTTGCTGACATCGGCGCGCGGTGTTCTTTTTGTGACAGCTTCACGCCATTGAATCTCAGGATTTTTCCTGAACCTCCGTATGAGCCAACCAATGTTATATACACTCCGATAATACCCTCGGTATACTACCCGAAATATGCTGAGCATGACTGGTTAAAGGATCGGCGTAAGTACGGCGATCGAGCCGCCTATGCTGATCTCGCAGGCAAACTGACCATACCGCATAAGTCATCTCCGGATCTATTTATACCTGTAAGAACCGACCTCGATAAGTGGAAGGCGGAATATGTGGGTTTCATGAAACGAGGTGAGAAGATCGATCCTGATAACGCTCTGTATCATCTATACTTAGCCTCTTTTTATTGGGGAGAGAGCCTGACGGCGAAACCTCCAAGAGGTGTTATAGCCGTCAATGATATGTACACGCTGCCGGTAACTAATGACAAGTATTTCCGAATGGCACTGAGCGAGTATGGGAAAGCACTAAAAGATAGGATGTATCGTTATCGGCTGCAGAAGTATGATGTGCGATCACAGAAGACACCGAAGTTATTTATCACGGAGCAGTATCTTGACCGACGTGAAGCAGCCATCTACAATGACAGAAACTATGTAGATATTATCATCGGTCTGGACATAATGAGTGTAAAGCTCTCTGCTATTTGGTTGGCAGAACACAGTCAACTAGAAGAAGCACTTAGGCTGCTTCAACTCAAAAGCTACTTTAACATGATGACTGCAGACCCAAATAGTTCAGTGGAGACAGTATATGACGCTGCTTTTCAGGCATCTGAGATGGCTGCACTGACACAAAATCTGCTGACGAAAGCGCATTGTGCGGCTGATGCTGAGAAGTATGGCCGTATCTCTCGCCAATTGCAGTATCTGGTAAACAGTAAACCGCAGACGCCCATCACTTATGAGGAGTTGTACGGTATCCCTTGGTTGGTGAATGTATATGCCATGCAGACGGGTTGGATGGTTGCTGGTTATTTCTGCGCTTGGATGTGGATTGTGTGCTGTGTAGGGCAGGTGTTTTGGTATGCCGTTCGGCGATGGAAGCCGCAACAAGCCAGAAACATTGATAATGCCATGGTTCCGGAAAGACTTGGATATATATGCTCTGCTGTGGTGTTGGCTATAAGCATGGTAATGTTTGTTATACAGCCGAAACTTGGTTATAACACGGTTCCCAGTACTGTGTTAGCCACGGTGATCCCGGCAGTGGTGTTTAGTGTTGTCATGAGACTCAAGTATAAGCAGTATTGCTTTCAAGCTGGGATATCGGTGCCATCGAGGGTCAAAGAAATTCTGTGTAATTGGTATATCGTGTTACTGATGGTTGTGTATTTATCCGCGGTCAG
This sequence comes from uncultured bacterium, assembly GCA_964519405.1. GTDB lineage: Bacteria > Armatimonadota > HRBIN16 > HRBIN16 > HRBIN16. The sequence continues at coordinate 54,967 of CAZFLA010000002.1, read as the reverse complement.
CTTCCTCACAGAAAAACTGTATATAATGGGTATCCCACTTCAAATGCTGTTGCAGAT
>CAZFLA010000002.1:46516-54900 GCA_964519405.1 uncultured bacterium | reverse complement strand
GCATCCCTCATTCTGGCAATACCCGTGATGATTGTGAAGAGTAAAACTACGGATTACTATGCCAAGGCGTGTCAGATGTGGCTTCGATACCTGGGTGTGATTGTGGTGTTGATATCGTTGGTTGGTCTGCCGCTGATGACTGTTGGCGAAGTGATATTGCTGCAGAACGACCATACCCACCTTGGTATGTATAAGGATGTATCGGAGCAGCAAACCAAAGCAAAGTATCTGCAACTGCGCGATCAGGTGCACAAGATTATCAGCGAGGCCGAATCGAAGGGCGATCGCTGATACGGCCACGATCGGGCCACCAAACTTATCGCCGAGTGTCACGGCGGCTTTAATCGCAGGTGATCAGGCATGGTGCCGCTTCACCAGTTACAAACGCATCGGATGATTTGTATGTGTTTTAGGTAACCCTATAGGTGATATTTACACAAAACGTTCAGCAACAAACGATAAATCTTAGGGTATAATTAACAAAACGATGAGGTTTTTATACAAGGAGATGGCGGAATGATGACACGGAGTTCGTTGATCATGCGGTGGCTGCTGCCCATCATCGCTGTTGTGCTCCTCATATTTGTGTGGGCAAAGCGGACAGGTCCCGTGTACATGCTCGCAGACTACGAGACGAAATTCGAAGCACTCGATGGGATGTCGAAGGTAATACTAAGGTGTTTTCCTGAACAACCATTGATACATCCCGTTATATTCAATGACGCTCCGAACTATCCGTTTCTTCGTGAAGCAAAAGATGCCGAGTGTTACTGGTTGAGAGACCGTGCCAAGTATGGCGAACGGGCCATATATGCTTATCTTGCATGTAGGATCTCCATCCCACGATTAGAGCGTGGAAGACAGTTTGCTGACTTTAACGCAGGCTATGGTCAGCGTAAAAAAGATTACATCAGCTTCATGAAGCGGGGTGAAAAGCTAGATCCAGATAATGCTTTATATCCGCTTCTGTTGGCATCATTATATTGGCGTTGCAGCATGAAGGCCGTGACACACCCGTATATCGATCGCTCATATTCTTCTGAACTGCTCGAACCGGGCAAACTCAACTATGAAAACCTTCCTGAGGTGAAGGTTACGAACGAAACATACTTCCAGTCAGCGGTTGCCGAATATCGCAATGCGATGCAGAAGAAGCTCTGTTTATATACCAGTGAGCGAAATCAGGCAAACATACGAAGGGTGCCGATAGATCCGAACCCTATGGTTACCGAGCAATATCTCAAACTACAGGGCACTTTCTGGTTTGATGACATCGAACTTGAGAATGTGGTTAAAGCTGTACGAAAGGCTAAGCTTGCGGCGTTGTGGTTGGCCCAGCATGATCAGCTAAAGACTGCGCTTACACTAATTCAACCTAATCACTTTACGACCATGTTGACTGAAGACCACGATACCGCGACTGCGACAGCACAAATAGCTTCCTATCAGGGTTCTGATATGGCTGCACTGACTCAATATCTGCTGAAACAGGCACATCGTCCGGTGGAAGCCAAGCAGTATGGCCATATGTCTCGTGAGCTAAAAGCGGAGTTATCGAAGTTTAAACAAGATATCCCGCCGTATTTTTTCGAGTATGGCACCCCATGGCTGTCGAATGTCCACGCCGTTCAGATTGGGTGGACTGCCGCAGGCTATGTATGCGCCTTGATGTGGATCGCGTGCTGCTCTGCACAGGTATTCTGGTACATCGTGAGGTTGGGCAAGCCAAAGAGTATCATAAACACGAATGATTTCACGGTGCCGGAAAGGCTTGTAAACATAAGCCTCGCTGCAGCGAGTATGCTCACTGTCGTTCTATTTCTTGTCCAGAAGAAAGCCGGTGAGGACGCTGTGTCTTTAATCTTTTTGGCGACCGTGATCCCGGCTGCTATAGTTAGCGTGGTGATGAGATACCGGTATAAGCAGTATTGCCTTCAAGCTGGGATTAAGGTGCCGTCCAGAGCAGCAGAGATGCTGTGCAATTGGATCGTGGTGTTGTTGGCTGCAGTGCTAATGATGATAATTCAACATTATCGTAAGAGATTCTTATATGGGGGGATCCCCATCGAAGTTTGGATAACAATGGTGGCTCCGTTTGTGGCATTGACGATCCCATTGACGATTATGAAGAGTATGTCATCGGAATACTATGCCAAGGCAGCTCAGACGTGGATGAGGTATCTTGGCGTGATTGTGGTGTGGATATCGCTGGTTGGTCTGCCTTTGATGACTGTAGGCGAAGTGATACTGCTCAAGAACGATCAGATTCACCTTGGAGCATTGAAATCACCAGCTAAACTGATGAAGCACATCAATATGATGTATCTGCAGCTCAGCGATCATGTTCAACAGATAACCAACAAGGTCGATGCGAAGGGCGGCCGCTAATACGGCCACAAGATGAAGGTCTTTGTGCCTGTGAGTGCGCTGATGAGATACCACAAGGTGCCCATGGCGCATTCACCTAATGTGATACCTAAAAAGATGGGTAACGCCTTCTGGAAGAGTTTTAGTCCGCCAGTTTTCATGATGGAGACTTTGATGATCCAGGCAATAAGGAAGGTGAACCAAACCATAGCACCGCCATGGTTGGCACTGACCGCAAAAGCCATGGGATGCAGTGGAAAGCTGATGAAGTTCAGCCTGATGACAGACAGCAGCAGACTGATGATGAATCCCACACCAACCGCTTTAGCCACATTACCTGGAGGCAGACTGCTGGCGGAATTACCCAGGAATCCAGATGGGATGGTGAACCCTTCGTTGCCGAATATCATGGCAACATATGGGCTGTCTACCTTGGATGCAGCGCCCCAATGGTAGTGCAGGCTGACATTCATAAAGAACCCCACAAGGCATGCCCACATCGCGGCGATGACCATCGCCCAAAACATTGTCTTCACGGCGCCGCCGCTGCGCTGAGCGGCTCGGAAGCTCTCCGTGCACACCGGCATGGCGTTGGTTCGGAACGAGCGGTTGAAGCCATGGAAGAACACCAACAGGCCGTAATCCTGCTTGGTCATAAGGTTAGGTCCGAAAAGCTGCGGCACCAGGCGATGTGGCTGGGCCATTCCTTGCTCCGTCTCAGGCAGCCCTAGTTCCGCACGCATACGGCTGAAGGCGATGCAGATTAACACATAGAATGCCATCAGCGTGAAGACCGCGCCAAAGCTCATACCCGCATACCGAAATAAGCCGATGACCAGCGCAAGGCTGGCGATGAAACCTATCGCCGCGAACCGATAGGAAATCGGCTCATCGGCATCTTGTCCGCAGCTTCCGCGCCATATGGAAGAAAAGGCCCCCCAGAGAGCTTTGCGTGCCGAGTAGATGGTGTAGAGCGCGACTGCAAAGATGGCTCCCATCGCCTGCTGCTGCACATAGGGAAAACCTGGTATCTGACTCCAGCCATACTGCGCGGCGACAACCGGTTCGAGTTTCCATATCCAGAAGAAGAACCACATGGAGAAGATGACGTCGGTTGGCATCAGCAGGCCAATGCCGATGAGCCACGGATAGAAATTCAACGGTACGCCGCCCATGGCGTTCCAGGGCGGGGAGGTAATGTACTGCTCCAACGGCAGGTTGCGGGTATACGGCATGGGTACCGAAGGAAACAGCGTTGCTAATCCAAACCAGGTATCATGTCCTGCTGCGATGATGAAAGCGACCCAGAACAGTTTATTGCGGAATAACGGCTGACGCGGTTGAACAAGCTCAAGTGTGAACTGCACCAGCGGGTAGCTCAGCCGTTCTCGCTCTGTCCATTGTTTACGAAACAGCACAGATAAGCAATACAGACCAAATACCAATATTGTGTAGAAGCTGCTCCATAACAGCAGCGGCTGAACCCATATTTTTAAGTGCTGCACATTCCACAATGATTGTCCGCCAACATAATAGGCCTGAATTGCCTTGGGGTCGGTAACCATCATCCAGTGTGGGATGTAGGGCAGCAGGTTAGTGGCCCATCCGTTAGCCGGGTTGGCATACTTGGTGCCGTACGTTAGGATGGGAACCATCACGTTGATTTGGTCATGCCCCGTCAGCGCGGATGCTGCGAAAACCATGAAGTAGGTTGTCAGCAGCTCGGCAGGTGTCAAGCGCTGCTTGGGGGCGATCTTGCCCACACCGGCATTGATGGCCATGATGACCAGCAGCATCGCCAGCACCATCGGCATCGGCGCGACGGTGCTAGGCTGTCCAGCATAGCGTATCTCTTCCACGCTGATGTTCAGCCAGGCAATACACGGAATGAGCAATATCCCAAGGACTACCGCGCGAGCGCGGATGGTATGGGAGCTATGTGGGGGTTGTGATGGAAGTGACATATTGATAACTGTTTGTTTACCATTATGTTTTATCAATCGTGCGGGGAGATGTCCATATCTGAATGCGCGAAGTGTGCAGAAAAGAACGTGTTATATAAAAAAAGACCACGCGGTTCTATATACAACAGAACCGCGTGGCAGATAACTAGATAGACTTATTCGTCTAGAATGGCTTTGCTGATATAGATATTGTCTAGGTATTTACCGCGAACAGGGTCGACTTTTGTGGCATAAGTGTTCAGTCGCTCTGAACCTGCACCTATCGCAAAAATCGGCACCAAGCTGTTGCTGTGTCCGCCAGTAAAGAACATCACACCCGGCATCTTACCCTTACCGTTGTTTACTACCGGCTTGAGGTTAGGACGGTCGTTGGCCTCTTTACTGCTGCCGGTTCCCCATAGGAAGCCGGTTTCATGGTCTGCTGTGCAGACAAGAAGGGTGTCTTTCCATCCGCCATGGGATTCCACCCACTTCATCACAGCTTCTACAGTCTGGTTGTACTGATCGGCTTCTTCTACGGCGCGGACCCCATTATTGCCATGGCAAGCAGAGTCGATAGCACCGCCTTCAATCATCAGTGCGAAACCCTTCTTGTTCTGGCTAAGCACATTGAGGGCACCTTTTGCCATTTCAGCTAAAGTCGGTGTTGTCTTCACCAAGGGCACATTATACGGAGTTTTGCTGTCGCCAGCGCGGTTGCATGATAATGTGTAAGACGCCTGTGCAACGCCTAATACGCGATCTGCTTTAATTTTGCCGGAAGCGAGATCCTGAAACTGCTTTCTTGTATCAATAAACTTCAGCGGGATATCACCCTTAACAATTTTGTCCCAGGTCTCTTTTCCGCCGACATTACCGTAGTTATCGGGTTTTGCTAGTTTATTACCGCTGTCATCAAAGAGTGGGTGGCCGCAACCCATTATGACACTGTAGTTACTCTTGAAAATCTGCTCATTGGCGATATCTGCGGCGTTGCCTCGGGATGAGCTATGTGCAGAGAAACCGGCAGGTGTAGCATGAGATATCGTTACAGTGGTGACAACCCCGCCTGATTTGCCCTTGGCCATGAGCTTTTCGATTAGGTTAGGTACTTTATTGCCAAAGCGATCGAGGCCGATAGCGCCGTTGTAGGTTTTTACGCCGCAGGCGATAGCCGTCGCGGAAGCAGCACTGTCGGTAGGCCTCTGAAGAGGGTAACTCATACTTGTCCAAGCTTTGCTTGGGTCATAGTAGCCGTCTCTTCGGCCGTTGGCAACGCCGCTAGTGGTATAAGGATATGTGCTTACAGCCAACTTCACAGGAAATTTGCTGTAGATACCCATTGGATTTCCGGTTTCGTAGATATTACCAGATGCGTATTGGTTGAAACCACCGCCATCCATGATCATTACGATGACGTTCTTCTGAGCCATACATAGGGTGGCTGCAGCCATAAGCCCTAATGATAAGGCTAGGGTTTTGAATTTCATCGGATCCTCCTGTTTGGACGCTTATGCCCAAATTCATTTTAACCTGTAAAACACATCAAGAAGCAATATAGAAGGTAAACTAGGGGTACAAATATCTGGAGGTAGTGAGTATGTCGACAAAATGCTGTCAAGACTCGGACAAACGGAAATCACGTGAGCTTAAGGTGAAGGCTGCGTTAAAGAAGGGCGAGAAGGCGTTTGAATGCAAGAAATGCGGTGCCCGAGCGATGAAAGAAGAGCATGTGTGCAAACCGAAGGAGATCAGCAAAGAGTAGGTGGATTGGGGGGTGGGGGTAGTAGAACGACTAATGTTACTCACATCAGCAGTTTATTGACGAGTTGGAATACAGTGGTTTGGCCAGGATTGTTGGGCCATGTAGATGGCTGCGCTTTGAAACGCGTTGATGCTCTGCTGACTGCACTTTTTGCTTGTTCTATAGTTATCGCACCGGTTGAGAGACGCTTATCGTAAAGAGGAAGATACTGTCGCAGTCGTTCGATGCAATCTCTGCGATTGTTTATGTTATTGCCCTCTTCAAAATGAAGCACCAACCAGAACTCAAAACAGGGGTTACTGATTGCTGCGCCTCTATTGGGTTTAACGCCAGCCCAATGGAGACATGATAAGATGTCTCTGTCATCCCAGTCATCTTTATCAATGATTAGCCATGCTTCGTCATCAGGTCTCAACTCCGCAGTCTCAAGGTGCTTCCGCATCTCGTTCAACGCTTGCAGTGGAGTGCTGCTGTGACCTTTGTTGATAATTTCGATTTTTATGATATTTTGATTGCTGAATATGTCAAAATACTGCGGTTCAGTTTTCGTGCCCTCACACGCTAATATAAAGAGCTTCTTGCAGGTACGTTTATTGGTCGAACGCGAGAAGTTACGTCTTTTTTGTGTCATTCTACGGCACCATCTTCTTTCGAATCAGACCGCTGACGACTATCGGTTGGGTGAAGTGCAATACGAGGTATACCGCCCATCCGTCCCTGTAGGTAACTCTTCCTGATGTCTTTGTCATTTCGGACATCTTTGAAGTCGGCAAATGCGATGAGTGACGAGTTGCCTGTGTGGTCGCGTTCAACAACCCATATTTCATCACGACGGAGAAGGCTCTGATCGATGAGAAGCGCATCGTGCGTAGTGAATAGAAGTTGAGAACGGGTCTCCTCGCTGCAGTTATGCAAGAAGTACGCGAGAAGCTGCCGGACGAGTAGGGTATGCAGGCTTCGATCTAGTTCGTCCACGATATAGACTTTACTTGAGCCAGGGGCTGACAACTCCACAAAAGCAGGTAACAGGTCAATTACCCGGATGGTTCCATCGGACTCTTGCCTCATATCAAATGCGATATCAGCACCATCGGCAGTATTATGATAGGCTATTAACTTTCTAACACCTAGTCGGTCATTCGACATAGTGAATAAATACCGGCTTTTGGTGTCATTATCATTGAACCGTGCGGTACTGTTATCACTAACATGCTCTAGTAAGACTTTTTTTATATCTGCTGAGAGCGGAACAGTTTCCAGGGGAACATTTTCGCTGCCTAAGTGAGCGATGCCCGTATCTAGCTGCGATAACATATCAGTCATTGTGATGTAGAGTGGATCGTCTTCGTTGATGAACCTCTCAATTGGCATGAACTGTGAGTTGGGCGCGACTAGGGTGAGGTTGTTCTCAAACCAATCGTATACAGGACGGAATGTATCGACCTTCTGAGACACTGCGTTCGTGAGAAACAACTGATTATCGCGCGTGCCTCTGAAGGCAAAATGCATGAAATTGTCTTTATCTAGGCTCTTACAAAAGTGAGGCTCATCATTATACCGGTGATAGAGCACTGTTTCTGTATGGGGCGTTATCTCTACAAGCTTCTCTTCCACCACTTTTTTTGAGGTTACCGCGAAACTAAACTCATAAATCGTGCCATCCGACAACAACTCGATGCAGAAAATGCTTGGCAGGGTGGTGGTTGTATCGCTTAACCGGAATGGCTCTACTGGAATACGTCCGTCAGGTGTTGTTCCGATAACAACAAGCGCCTTGATGAAACTAAGGGCAGCAAACAAGTTCGATTTGCCAGAAGCATTACCGCCATACATCGCTGTGATGGGCAGTATTTTGGTTTTATACGGCTTTAGTAAGGGTACATGGGATTTGTGCTGCCGTTCTCTACTGGCAACCATAGAAAGAGTGGCTTTATCTCTGAAAGACATCCAGTTTTCGACAGAGAAGCTGATAAGCATATATAAGTCCTCATGTGCGATATTATCGCATGTATATGCATATATTATGACATTAAGAAGGCATAATGCTATGTTTTAGGAGAAAATATCTCCTAAAACATAGCTAGAGCTAGCATTAGCTTACTGCTTCTTATACACGATGAGGGCGGAGCCTGGTTTTGAAGCGATGGTTATCTCCAACCCCTGTTCCATTAGCTGTTTACCGGTATAAAGTTTCGTTTGCCCCGAATCCATATCGGTGGTGAGGTAGTTTGCGTTCTCATCCAACCCGCGCAGGCATATAGATGTCGAGGTGTAATAGCTTTGGTCACGGCGGAAAGCTTCTATCATGC
>CAZFLA010000002.1:45669-46506 GCA_964519405.1 uncultured bacterium | reverse complement strand
TGGCGTTAACGGATAATAATCACCCAAGAAATACTTGTTGACGGCTTTCCACTGCGCCATATACTTCCGAATACTGTCGTAATCCAAGCTTTTATCGCGCATGTCGTAGCAGGCGTTCAGCATGGGTGTCATCACACTGCGGAAGTTGTAGGCGTCGGTGGCTTTGATGCCGGTGCCATACAGTGGCAGCCACATGGAGATGCCGTAGGTGTGGCACTGGTTACCCACCGGCTCAAGTATGTAGTCGCTGCGTAAAAGCGGAACCGCTCTGCGCATGGCTTCCAGCTCATTACGCCGACCACCTGCCGCGCAGGAGTCGATAAGCATGTTGGGGTGTTTCTGGCGCAGCTCGTCCCAGTTGGTAAGATACCCCTCGCAGTGGCGGATCTCGGTAATGCCTTGGCGATCCTTGGTGTCGTTCGCGCGCCATGCTCCAATAGGACCAAGGCGGAAATCTTGGCGGTAGAGATCAATGCCCTGCTCGTTGATGGTGGTATCAAGCATGTTCGTGAGCCACTTCCTGGCTTGAGTGTTGCCAAGGTTCAGTAAGCACCATGCCCCTGAGTTGTCATGACCCATCTTCGTCCAACCTTTGGGACCAAGAACCCAATCTGGGTGGTTATCTGCAATCCAGGTTGATGGGGTTACGCACTCTGGTTCGAACCACACGATGGTCTTCACACCTTTTGCGTGTGCGTGGTCACTTATCGAACGCAGCCCGCCTGGGAACCGCTTTTGGTCGACATCCCAAGTGCCTGTGTTCATCCATGAGCCGTAGTTGGTATACCATCCGGCGTCCATCCACCAGTAGTCTAGAGGCAGCTTTTCCTCAAGGTA
>CAZFLA010000002.1:27866-45659 GCA_964519405.1 uncultured bacterium | reverse complement strand
TGTGCTCGGCGGCGATCGCCGCCTGGTCGTCGGCCAGGTAGCGGTCGATGAACATGTTCTGGTTTTCGGTGGTGGCATTCTGCATTTCGGCGTATTGATGCGAGCTGCAGGCTGCCAGATGCATCGGAGGTATTTGGCCTCCTGGCTTTGGTATGCTATGGGCAATCATCCAGCGCCGCCAGACGTTCTGTGCGCGAATCCAATCTCCGCCGCTCCAGAACTGAAGCACCACCAGCGGGGTGCGGATCTGTTCACCGGGATGCAGCTTCAGATGCGTTAACTGCTGACCGGCACAAACGCGCAGACCGGTGCCGGAATCACGCATGAAGTCGGCGCTCCATTGTCCAGGCCATCCTAACACAGCGATCAGACCTTGGCCGTTCCAGTCGATGTTGAAGTATGGGGCATATTGCTCGGTTGGGCGTCCATTGCTTGCCGATATGGTGGTGAGCGGCTGCTTCAGCTCAGTTGTCAACGGTCGGTAGTCTTCGGCACCGGTCTCGCTGCCTTGATTATGGTGCAGCACATATTCCGATGAGGTGTCACGCTGCAGGCCGATATCTAGGCTTCGGATGTTGGATAATATCGGTGTATCCTTCGTGCCTGTGTTCTTAAGGTAAAGTGTCCATTCCACGGTGGGATAGTCGTGATATTGAACCCCTTCAACGCGTGCAATCAATCCTGTAGCTGGGTCGGTATAGGTGACAATGTGCTGGGTTCGGGTGTCATCAAGTTTGCGTTTCGAATGCGTTTGCTTCCAACCAGACAAGAACGACGATGACGGTTTGCCGTTGTAGTCAAATGAGAAGAATGCACCTTGTGCATCGGTTGATCCCCACGAGCCGATGAACGGCATGTCGCCAAGCCATACTTCCTGCCCGTTTTGCAGCGTGACCTTCGCATCCGCCCAGTCGGATTGGTCCCAACCGATGCCGTCGCCGCCGTCTCCAACCTCAAGTATGAACTCATCGGCACCTTTCAGCTCCACTGATACGGGCAGAGCTGGTGTGCTGCCCTTCATCAATGGTGACTGGAAAGCCGTTTTGCCTTTAACATTTACTGAAAATACTACGGTGCCAGGAGGAGCTGCAGCATCAACACCAACCTCAGCGTTAAATTCTTTTCCGGGTGATGGCAGTTTTACAACCACTTTACTTACGGCATGGCAGTATAGCCCCTTTGTATACTGCTTGTCGCCGATACGCATAGGAGCTCCATTTCTGGAGTTTTTCTGCACAGGGTCGTTGTTTGCCAGAACGAGCAGTCCTTGTTCGCGCTGGGTTGACGATTTACCTTCAAAACGACTCTCCACCCAACGGTTAGCCAACTGCATTTCGTTACTGTTTGGTGCTGTGGCATATGCGGTAGTGGCGATACACGATGCTGCTGTGGCCGCTAATGCCAGATTCAAACGTGTGTTACTCATCAAAATGCCTCAGATATGGGATATGATAGACTATAGCATCCAAATACTTGGTACAGTTCCTTGCTCATTGTATAAATCACATGCAAATATATCAAATCTATGGTAAATCGATGTGCCATCGGATGATACTGCACCATATTAACATTCGGAGGAGAGCAACATATGAAGATCGGAGTCAGCAGCTACAGTTTTCAAAGATACCTGTCAGAAGGTAAACTCGATGTTTACGGCGTGATCAATGCCGCTGCACATATGGGGTTTGAAGGTATCGAGTTCACCGATTTAGGAGCTAACAGAGACGGCGACAGCATCGTCGATACCGCATGCCGTGTGAAGGCTGCTTGCCAAGAAGCTAACCTTGAGATTATGAGCTGGACCATCGGTGCGGATTTCTTGAACCCACCTTGCGGCGGTGATGTTGAGGACGAAATCAAGCGGCTGCAGGCTCAGGTTGATGTAGCTGCAGCTTTAGATGCACCGAAGATGCGTCACGACGCTACTGGGGGATATCGGGGTAAGCCGAATGACCTCACCGATTATATGACGGCTTTGCCCGTAGTCGCTCGTGGATACGCTGGCGTCACAGAGTATGCCGCTGATAAGGGCGTGAAGACCATGATCGAAAATCACGGTTTCTTCTTCCAGGATAGTGACCGTGTTGAGGCGCTCATCAAGCGCGTGGGTAATCCTAACTTCGGAGCGCTGGTTGATATCGGCAACTTCCTATGTGCCGACGAAGAACCGTTGATGGCTGTTAAGCGAATGGCTCCTTATGCATTCCACGTTCATGCCAAAGACTTCCATGTGAAAAGTATCTGCTCTGATCCCGGTGCCGGTTGGTTTAGGTCACGAGGCGGGGCTGCGCTGCGAGGCGCCATTGTGGGCCATGGCAATGTAGACACGAAGGGCTGCATCAAGCTGCTGAAAGCCGCTGGTTACGACGGATTTCTATCGATTGAGTTTGAGGGTATGGAAGACAACCTTCAAGCGCTGGAAATTGGCTTGGCTAACCTGAAGAGATACATCGCCGACGAATAGCTGCGTTCTCTGCGTTCTAGCTGCTGTCTTGTTGCAAACCATCAAGGCAGCAGCGCTATATCGCCTCATGTTACACCGATGTCCTGATGGCGTCGCCAATTGCCCATCCGCAGATTGCGGCGAACCAACCGATGCATCCCCCAATCCACATAAACTGAACCAGCTCAAACTGAGCCTTGCCAAATAACTGAGGCTGCGCAGACAGAATAAAGCAACAAGCCAGCGAAATAACCACTAATCCCAAGGTTGGCAGTTTTGTTTCGTAGCGCCTTAGTGCTATACCCAAATACGAAAAGGCAACGATCAGAATTGGGAAAGCCACGCTGCCCAACAGCATCATCAACCCTCCGCCAGGAATGTGGGGTTCGCGCTCTCGGCGTAAAGATGGCCACCATATCTCAGCTGAGAGCCGCGTAAGCTGACCGCTCAGCGATAAGGTGAGACCAGCAATGACAGAAGCGATGCCTATCGCTGTGAATAGCTTGATGCCGATATCGCCGTGGATCAGCGTTCTTGTGCCTTGATACCCTAGCAAAATTGGTGAACAGACAGCAGCACCGACAGACGACCAACCAACGCCCATACCCAATATCCTCAAGATACGCGGTACCAGCATCATTATTTGTGTGGAGCCGATAGATGGCTTACTTTCAATGGCGCTGTGGTATTTTCGCTGCAGAGCAGGGTTATGAGGAGCATACTGTATCGCCATGCTGTAAAGCTGAGCTGCTAAATCACGCTGCCGGCGTGCTAACGCCACATCGGCGCGAATTTCATACGCCTGTGCATTTTTATTATCGATAGAATTGCAGCGTTCGGCTTGGTCAAGTGCCCTCTGGTAGTTGCCCTTAGCGAGGGCAATACGCGCCTCATGAAGAAACTGCGCTGCTTTACGAGCCTTCTCCTGAGCCGGATTGGGGTGACGCTGTGCTTCGGTGCGAATATCGCCAACGCCATGCTTGGCCTGCTCTTGCGCTGCCAACAACTCATCGTATTCTTTACGCTTTGCAGGGTTACCCAACACGGTGTGCGCTTCGGTTATCTCTTGAAATAACCGCAGAGTATTATCTCCGGCAACGTCAGGATGGTATTTCCGCGCTAGCTCGCGATAAGCCCTTCGTATCTCCTCATGGGTTGCTGTTGGCTTTACGCCCAGCACTGTATAGTAATCACGCAGTGGAGGTCTCATATCATCACATCATTGGTCAATACTGTTTATCTGGTTCTGCAGACTGTTGATGCCGCCCTTGGCCATGCCCAAAATGCTTATGAAGGCAAAATAGGCCGCTACAAGCAGGGCGACAACGCCGAAAATGACAAGGAATCGCCGTATGGAGTGGCGATGGATATCCTGCAATTCGGTCGTGAGCGAGAGTGTGGCTTCATCAAGCTTACCGCTTGTTTCGGCGACTATGATTTGGCTGGTTACCATTACGGGCATGATACGCGCTGCAACGAGTGCATCCGCGATATTGCCGCCGTTGCGTACAACTGGCACCTGGGCCAGGGTGCGATCGGATATAACCATCTGTCCAGCGGATTGGCTGGCATATTCTAGACACTGAGCAGGGGGTAGTCCTGCTCGGTAAAGTGCACCTAAAGCCGTTAGGAAACGACTCTGCGCACCGGTTCGTACAAGCGACCCGGTAATAGGCAGGTGCCACACGATGTTGTCTAGTGCTCTATGCAGTGCCGGTATGTGGGTGCTGAGCCGTTTGATGAACACACATCCCACAATCAACGCCATCAGTATGCCAAAACGCAGTATAGCGCCTTGAAAGGCCAGTTTTGATCCAACATAGATAGTTTGGTCGACAGCCATGGATTGGCCAAGAAAATACAGAACGATATAAACCACGGCTGGCATCAAAAGTGCTGCTGCGATGACGGTTATAGGTATAATCATCTCAGTAATCGCCTGCCTTCGGGCTGCGACCACTGTGGCCAGTAGGCGGTTGCACTCGGCTGCCATTTCAGGCACTTTACCGGAAACCTCGCCTGCCCTGATCAATGCGGCACAAGGCGGAGTGAAGTAGTTTTGATACCGGTCCATTTCATCGCCGAGGCTGCCGCCAGCTTGCAGTGCTTTGCTCATTTGGCTTGCGAGGTAGCGCAGCCGGCCGCGAGATTGAGTGGCTAGCATGTCAAATGCTGCAGCCAAAGTGAATCCCGCGTTTTGGGTTTGCTGAAGGGTAGTGAAGAACAACATTTGTTGGCCGATAGACAACGATCCACGCAGCGCACTGCCTACCTGTTGAGTTGCTCGCTGTGAGGTTTCTATGGCTGGTGATGCTATTTTTGCGCTTGATGTTTGCCCCTGCATCAACACTTCGGTCGGCCGAAGATTTCGCTGCCGCAGTAAAAGGAAGGCTTCACCTCGGTTAGGAGCCGAGATTTCACCTTTTTGTAACCTGTTATTATTATCTAAAGCCCGATATGTGAACAAAGGCAACGTGTTTTCCCCTATGCAAACGAGGGGTGTGAAGATTACAATAGATGTATACGCTTCACGCCATCGAAGTAAATGTATGTTTCGGCAAGCAATATTGTGTCCATACAGCAATTAGTATAAATGCACTTGGCCAGCATTGCTAATTGATGGTTTTTTATTGGTGCAAGGAGGTTCATACTGACCATGAATTGGCAGGCTATGATGCAGGAGTTTGAAAATGGCAGCTCGAACGCGCAGCTAATTGCGGAGCATAAGGGCGAGTTCCTAAGAGCTCTACAGCTAGGAGCTTGTGATGGGTGCCGTGAGATGGCGACGGCTTTGATGAACGTACTTGACGGCATTTTTATGCTTGATGATGATGGTCATATCACTGACTGTTACCTAACGAAGGTTATCCACTGCAACCCACATAATCTTATAGGATCGCATGTGTCTGAGATTGTGTCACGCAGCCAGTATAATACCATCATTGATGCTGTAGACCATTGCCGTACACATGACACTACCTCAGAATTCAATATTACTGTCTCTTGTGAGAAGCAAGACCAAGCAGACCAAACGTTCTGTGTGCTCATGGCATGCCACAACGATGGCTACATCGCGTTAGTGCGCGATGTCAGCCGGCTGCAAAACCTAAATGCTCAGCTTGAAGAGGCTGAACGGCGCTTCCAGACAATCGCCAACTCGGTAGGCGATTCTGTAGTCATAACCGATACAGAAGGGTGTTTCACATATGTATCGAAGTCGATACAGAGCACCGTGGGATGGCTGCCAGAGCAGATGCTTGGCAGGTCAGCATTTGAGTTTATCCACCCTCAAGACGCACCTGTAGTTCGTAAAATAGTGCGTAATAGCATGGATGACAAGCAATCGATCAGCTTTGAGCATAGATTCTTAACCGCATCTGGCGTGTATGTGTGGCTAGACACTGTGTTTCAAGCTATACGGGGAACAGAAGGCAAGGTAGTTGCGTATCAAGCAGTTTCGCGTGATGTTACTGAACATCGAGCTAATGAACGACGACTGAAGCAACTGTGGCATCTTTTTGAACAGAGCAGCGGGATGTTTGCCGTTATAACCGCGGAAGGTAAGATAGACTACATCAACCCAAGTCTCTTAAGACACCTTCACACCGATGAACAAGATGTTCGGTTAATGAATCTTGATGCGCTGATTCCAGCAGGTGCCGACCCTAAGATTTTGTATCAAATTCACCAGTCGATATATAACGGTCAACCATGGAATGGCGAATTATCAGGTAAGTCACCAACTGGTGCGGCAATAACATGCTTAGCACGCTTCTCACCGGTAGTTGATACGTTGGGTGAGATGACACATTACGTAGTAGAATTGATAGATATCACTGACAGAAAGAGAGCGGAAACGCTCATTGAACAGAAAAGTGAGCAGCTGTCGGTGGTCAATCGTGAGCTGCAGGAATTTGCGTATGTAGTTAGCCACGACCTCAAGGCCCCTTTGCGCAGCATCAGCACGTTGGCTGACTGGCTGGTTGCAGACTATACCGAGATTCTGCCTGAGGATGGAAAAGAGAACCTGCGGATACTAAAAGAACGAGCCGTGCGTATGCAACAGCTTATCGATGGCATACTGGAGTATAGTCGTGTCGGGCGGATATCGGAACAGGTGTCGCACATCAACATGGACCAACTATTGAATGACGTCGTTGGGTTAGTGAACCCACCCGCTAACTGTGAGCTAGTGATACAACCCAACCTTCCACATATCGACGCTGATCCTGTAAGAATGATTCAACTGTTTCAAAACCTCATCTGTAATGCAATCAAACATAATGACAAGGAAAAGTGCGCGGTAGAGGTGTGCTGTCGTGATGACGGCGATATGTGGCGGTTTGGCGTAAGGGACAACGGTCCTGGTATCGACCCTAAGTATCATGAGATGATCTTCGGGATATTCCAAACGCTATCAAACAAAGACGATAATCCCGACAGCACAGGAATTGGCTTATCGTTGGTTCGCAAGATAGTTGAGCTGCACAAAGGTAGGATATGGGTTGATTCTGCTGTTAACCAAGGGTGCACGTTCTGGTTTACTTTGCCCAAAAGCGCAGATACACCGTCTTCGCTAGTGCCCCAGGAGTAGCATATTGATCAGCAGCGTTTTTGATTATTCGCTGGACTATGTTCTGGGCTGCTATGGGTTGCTGATGTTGCTGGCAGCTATTGAAGTGTATCGGATGCGTTGGCGCGATGTGTTGTGGTATCCCTGGAAGTGGCTCAGCTCGTTCGCTATACTTCAGACAATCCATGCTTGGAGTGTGGTGGCTTCAGTTAGTATTGGACTAGAACACATATACTGTGTCACTGGTTTCTATATGCTTTGTTTGTCATTTCTGTGTTTGCTGGAGTTTGGCGTTAGGTCCTCAACTGGCAAGCGTGGTGCTGTATGGCGTATGATTGCTGTTCCGTTAATACTAGCAGTTATTACGTATTTCACGGCCAACCGACCAATTCAAAACATGATTGTCATGTTATTAGCATTAGTCAGCTCCATTGTCGCCGCATATGCTATGCTGCGTCCCAAGACGAGTTCGTATGTCATGAACCGACGAATACTCAGCCTGGGTGCGGTCGCTATCGTGTTATGTGGTACCACTACCTACATAGGGATGCTGAGTGATCAGTCAATCCACTTATCCTGCATGTCTTTGGCTGCGTTTACCGAACAGCAAGGTATACCGGTGGAGTATTACCAGCTAGCAGCCGCAGCGATGTTTTTTATCTTCGTGATGTTATACGCAAAGAACTGTAATGAAGATGATGCTCGTAAGTTTGGCAAGGATCGGGTAACCCCTTATCAACCGTATGTTGCCGTATATTTGGTGGCTGCGTTGATAATTGGGGCAATATGCTGCAAGCAAGGCGGCCAGTTCGGTCAGCACCAGTTTAGAAAATCACTCGTAGGGCGTGCCCAAACAGCGGCTGCTAATATCAGTCCACAGGAAGTGGAAAGACTATATGAAACCGATGCGCCGCAGTATCGCGGGTATCTCGATTATTTCAGAGAGCAGCTTGGTAAAGTAAGGGCAGTAAATGCTGATACACGCTTTGTATATCTGCTCGGTAAGAAAAACAACAAAGTGGTGTTCCTTGCCGACTGCGAAGACAAAGAATCGCCTGTATATTCCCCTCCCATGCAGGTATATACTGAAGCCGATGAAACCACATGCCGGATGTTCACTCAGAACACAGCAGGATTTGATGACCCATCTGAAGATCGGTGGGGTGTGTTTGTCTCGGCATATGCGCCGATTATCAATCAGAGCAAACAGGTCGTTGCTGTACTAGGTATGGATGTAACCGGGCAGCTCTGGCTTAAGCAGATTGCACGATACCGGCTTGCAGTGATCATGGTGTGCTTTGCGATGACTGTTGTTTTTGTGGTGATGGGGTCATCGTACATCCTAACCCGAGATGCGCTGCTCAATCGTGAGTATAGTCAAACAAGATTCCGACGAGTTTTTGACTCGGCTCCAGAAGGTATTCTCATCGTCGCCATTGACGACAGCACCGTCCTGGCAGCTAATAAACAGATCGTGAAATGGCTGGCTGTGCGTGCCGACGAAATACGTGGTCAGTTGATGAGCCGTTATATGCAGATAGGTGAGTATCTGCCTTCTGATGGGCAGGAATTAGTGATAATGAGAGCCGGAGCTATGTGTTACCTTCAGGTGACACGAGCAGAGATCAGTTACCAATCGAAGCCTTCCTACCTGTACTTCATGCGTGATATTACTTTGAGGCGTCATGCTGAATCTGCGAAGGAGCAGCTGTTAACGGAACTACAGGAAACGAATACCGAGCTACAGCAAATTATCCATGCCGTGGCCCATGATTTAAAAGCACCTACACGTAGTATCAGCACATTAGCACAGTGGATTAAAACCGATTACAAGAACCACTTGGATGCTTCAGCTAATGAAATGTTGAATACCATCATCGAGCGTTCATATCGAACAGATAGGTTGTTATCTGGACTTCTGGAGTTTATGCGTATAGGACGTATACAACCGATTGTTCAAGCGGTAAACTTAAAGAGGTTAGTTGATGAAGTTTTAGACGAGTGCCATGCTCGTGAACGTAGTGAGATAGTAGTTATGGTGCCTGATGAAGCTAACATAGACGCTGGCCTCATACGGATAGTATTACTGGAACTTGTTGAAAATGCGGTGAGCCATGGATATGCCAAAGGTTCACCAGTCGTGATATCGGCCAAGATACTGGCAGACTGCTTTACGATATATGTACGCGATTACGGCGTGGGTGTTGCTCCTAGGTATCATGCACGGATTTTTGATCTTTTTGAAACACTTAGTCCAAAGGACGAATCTGGGCAGCTAGGCTTAGGCTTGGCATTGGTTAAGAAGGTAGTGCAGCGCATGGGGGGCGATATCAGCTTTCGCAGCAATTCCGATATAGGCACCATTGTTTCGGTAAGCATTCCAAATGACGCTCCTCAGGTATGATCGCTGGAATATACCTGTGCTTTCAGGTACGATAATTACATTGATCGACTCATTTGGCAGCTATATATTTTATAAGGGGGGATATATGCGGGGTGAAATAAATGTTTTTCTTTTAGACTCTGAGCTATCAACCCAAGGGTTGTTTACTGAAGCTGCATCGATGTATGGTATTGGGCTGCGATTGCATATCATTGAGGATATTAATGCGCTGCTGCAAATGTTGAGTAAGGTGCCTGATAAACTTGCGCCCAACACGATCCTGTTGCTAATATGTGACTTCAAAGTTTACGATGGATTGATATATCTGCGGACGATCAAACATCATAAAGTTCTGCGCCATTTTCCTTTACTTATTGTGGGGCGAAACTATGATGCGAAAATTTGCCAAGACTGTTTTTCGGAAGGTGCCGCAGGTTTATTTCAGTTTAGTCCCGACTCCCAGAATATGGCTGAATTGCTTCGTGTTATCGGCGACTACTGGCGGATGTCGGAACTGCCAGACTAACACACATCATAATGTGAGATACATATAGAATAGCGGATATATGATAATGAATATCCTATTTATCATTCACGGTTCCGGTGTGCATCAACTGACCGAACAGCTGCGGCAGTTGGCGCCAAACCTCGTCATTTCGTCTGTGTCTTCATTAGCAAGCGCGCGCATATTACTTGGCAGTCAGTCGTTTGACGTGATAGTTGCAGACAATGCGGGTAATGACGGCTGTGTTTTGGATTTGTGCAGAGATTATCGGACGATACCGCTGATCTA
Organism: uncultured bacterium; assembly: GCA_964519405.1. Taxonomy (GTDB): domain Bacteria; phylum Armatimonadota; class HRBIN16; order HRBIN16; family HRBIN16. The sequence continues at coordinate 35,467 of CAZFLA010000002.1, read as the reverse complement.
TGTTGCCGGCAGAGTTAACGAATCGGATGTGTTCCATGCATTTCGTGATGGTGCTGCCGATGTATTATTGGATGAATGGGATCATCTTGCTCCCGAGCCGCTTCTCGCGTTAATGGAACAGGTTTATCTTCGTTGGTCGTCGGTAAAAAGCCGGATTGCTCTGCATGAAGTCCAGCGTATATACGATGTATTCCAACATATAAATCACCCTATTTGCGTAACAGACAATGCAGGGCGTATTGAGTTCGCCAACAATACTTTTATCGCAAAAACCGGGGCCAATGCCGAGAAACTGTTGTCTGAGAATATTAGTTGTGTGGAGCTGTTTCAACCTTCACTGACGATAAGTAATATAGACAATACGGCAAACTCCGAAACAAACACGACTTGCAAAATTCGTTGTGCTGACGGCCATTTTGAATGGGCGAGAGTGCAAGTTTACCCATATGTCATTCTTCAACAAACCAAACGCATTGTTCTTGTGAACACCGATACCAGCGAGTCTCAGGAGATGCAGCAAAGCCTTTACCAAGAGAAGGAACTGCTAAATGTCACCGTACAGTCTATACGCGACGGCGTGATATCGGTAAATAAAGATGGCTACGTGGTGATGGTTAACAAAGCGGCCAGCGAGGTTCTTGGACTGACAGAAGATCAGATGCTGGGGCAGTTACTTCAGGATATCATGACCATTCGGTGGGAAGATATCGATGACCCCATTGATATCAGTTTGAACCAGTGTGCGCCAACTCAGTCCAAGTCGGTGTTTGGCCAAGTAGTATTGGACAGTAAATCAGAAGTAGATCAGTTGCTTCAGCTGGATATGAACACGCTTCATGGGCAAGATGAAGTTCGCACCGGCGCAGTGCTGGTGTTTCGTGATGTCACGCGAAGCGAACAGATCGACCGTGAGTTACGTCGCCTTAACCGCTTGGAGTCAATCAACCTGTTGGCAGGGGGAATAGCACATGACTTTCGCAATATCCTTACCCCTGTCTTAGGCGATATCTCGTTAGCCAAGGAGAGTTTGCCGGAAGAGCATCCGCTGAGAACGGGTCTAACCCGTGCAGAACGCGGTTGCCAAAGAGCTGCAAACTTGGCGACACAGCTGTTGATTTTCGCACGCGGCGGCACACCCGTGCGCCATCCCATGAACCTCGGCCCTACCGCGATGCAGTCAGGCGAATTCGCAACCAGCGGAAGCAGCTGCGCTATGATATACGACATTGATCCTGGGTTATGGGCAGTAGACGCCGATGAAGGCCAGATGTTTCAAGTGCTGCACAACCTCATTATCAATGCTCGAATCGCCTTAGCTGACAAGGGCAATATCTATGTGAGGATGCATAACTGCAGTCTTGATGATGGTGCCGTCCCCTTGCTTAAGGGGGGGCGATACGTTCGTGTTGAAGTAGAAGATAAGGGCCCAGGTATATCTCCTGATGTCATATCACTGATTTTCGACCCGTTCTTTACCACACGGCCAGATGGACGCGGATTAGGTCTAGCAATCGTCTTTAGTATCGTACATAACCACGACGGCGTTATTCAGGTTGAATCTGTGGAGGGTGAGGGGGCGCTCTTTACGGTTTATCTACCCGCTACCGATCAACCGACCAGCTGCATATCCGACACGAACTCCAAAATGGTGAAGGGTACAGGGCGTATCCTCATGATGGATGACGAAGTGCCGATACTTGAATTCATGACGAATTTAGTTACCAAGTTGGGATACGAACCAATAACCTCAGAAAATGGTGAACAAGCGATCGCTCATTATAAAGCTGCGATGGAACAAGACCGCAAGATTGATCTTGTGATCATGGACCTGACCATCCCCAATGGTATGGGTGGTCGAGAAACCATTTCAGAGCTGCTTCGAATAGACCCTGATGTTAATGCTATTGTTGCCAGCGGATATTCGAATGACCCGATATTGGCCGATCCTAAGGCTTACGGATTTAAGGGAGCTATCGTAAAGCCATTCCGAATTAAAGAGATGTCGGCATTAATCGCCAGAGTACTAGCAGATAATAAAAACGAATAGGAAATAGTGTTCTTTGAGTAGATTTCCCGGTGGCAGAGCTAATAAGGTAACCTCCATTCGCGATATTTTGCAGAATGCATATCGACGGCTGGGGTTATATCCGTTATTAGGTATCCAACTGGTGTTGATTGCTGTATTCCTTGTCGTGATGAACCTTGCAGGTACGGCTTCACGCCGTTTGGTACTTAAAAATGTGCAGTCGGAAATGCAGTCAATAGCGCAGATGAAAGCCAATCGTATTGACGCAGCTACTGGCAATATCTACTGCGCCTCCGAACTTCTGCGTCAGCAATATGCGCGGTTGTTTTCTGATGAATTTGTTGGGAGTCTGCCTAAACCCGATGCACAGTTTGCCGTAGCACCTAATGGGGTCACTTATAAAACCAACGACAACGGCGGGTCTTATATTTGGTATAGCGCGCGTACCCCGCAAGGAGTGGAACAGCTCAAGAAGCGCAGAATCACGGAATCTGTAGATCCCTTCGCAAAAAGCTTGATGACCATCGACCCCTCCATTGTGGCTGTATATTTCAACTCATATGACAGTATGTGTCGGTATTACCCTTACCAGAAGGACATCTGGAAGTGGGAGGGATACACACCAAATATGCGTATTCCTGATTACAACTTCTACTATATGGCCGATGCTAAGCATAATCCCTCGCGTAAACCTGTGTGGACAAAAGCCTATCTTGATCCTGCAGGCAAAGGTTGGCTCGTAAGCTGTATCTCACCAGTGTACAGAGGTAATTTTCTGGAAGGCGTTACCGGAATTGATGTTACCATTAACGAAATCATCCAGAACCTGTTTAACGATGTTTTGCCGTATGGCACGCAGTCGATGCTGGTTGATAGTCGTGGCACCATCATCGCTATGCCTGATAATATTGCCAGATGGCTAAATATGAAGGAGTTAACTGGCCACAACTATTCCATGCCGATACTTGGTACCGTCTTAAAACCCAGCCAGTACAACCTTATAGATAAAGCACGACCAGAAGTTTTATCAGCCTTTCGTCCTGTATTGCTGAACGATAGGGATATCAATACAGCTTCCATATTTGGTAAGAATTTCGTCATTGCCTCAAGCACGGTTCCCAATACGGGTTGGCGCGTTGTCACTATGGCAGAACGCGACTTAATATATCAGCCGATGGTTGATGTTGAAGAGTTGGCGAAGTATCTAGGCGTGATCGCGTTCCTGGTTGCTATGCTGTTGACAGTGGCTGTATCGTGGTTACTGGCGGTGCGTTCCACTCAGTTAGCCCACTTGATTAGTGCCCCCATTGAGGGGCTTGTATCGGCGTCATCAGCTATTACGCATGGTCAGATGGCTCCTGAAGTTGTATCGTCCGATATCAAGGAACTAGATGCTCTGACTACAAACTTTGCTCATATGGCCAGAGTGTTGGAGAACGATGCAAAACGCAAGCAGCTGTATACCGCAAGGCTGAAACTAGTGCATGACATCACAAGTGATCCTGAGTTGGCATTTGAAATGAAGCAGCGGCAGCTTTTGCAGATGTTAATGCATGAAACACACCTAAAAAGCGTGACGCTAGTTCATCAGCAAGCAGTAGGGCTTGAAACTATCTGCGCAGTGGGTAATGTGCGTTGGCTTGATGGCAGTTATATATCGCTGGACGGCCAAACCAGAAGCGATGATGTTGATGTACGCAATTGTGTAATGAAGTGCACCTGTGATTCTGATGCGCAAAGCCATACGATGATGTGGGTGCCATTTACCGTGGATGGACTGGTAACAGGTGGTATAGCCTGCGAATTAGCTGAGAACTATTATGAAGCCGATGACATCTCTATGGAGATACTTCAGATGGTGGCTCAGTGGTTTGGGTATGAACGCGAACGGCAGGAAGCTGAGGCACGCCGTCAGCAGCTGATGGCTAATTTGCAAACGGCTAATAGAGAACTGAGCGAATTTGCATATGTGGCATCACACGACCTGAAAGCACCCCTGCGCTCGTTAAACAGCCTAACAGATTGGCTAGCTAAAGACTATACTGATGTGCTGGACGAACACGGCAAAGAAATTCTTGATTTGCTTGTAGACAAGGTACATCGGATGCAGGTCTTAGTGGAGGGTGTGTTAAGTTTTGCACGCGTAGAGCACACCAGAAGCCGCATTGAAATAGTTGATATCAATGCATTGGTGCATGAGCTTTTTGTGTCGTTAAACTTTAACGATAAACACAAACTTGAGGTTCCAGTTACATTACCGAAAGTGAACGCTTCACAGTCAAGTCTTAAGCAGGTATTTCGTAATTTACTGGAAAATGCCATTCGTCATATGGATCCAATGCCAGGTGTTGTGGTTGTTACGTATCGAGATGCGGGTGAGATGCACGAGTTTGCTATATCGGACTCGGGCCCTGATATTGATCCAAACCTGAAAGACCAGGTTTTCGATGTTATTCAAGCTGCACCTCTTGGTGATGAATCTGAAGGCACGGGTATTGGCTTGGCTCAGGTGAAAAAAATAATTGAGATATGCGGTGGTGAGGTTTGGTTAGACAGCAGCCCAGACAAAGGAACAACGTTCACGTTTAAGTTCCCTAAAAACCAACCTGACACTACCGTCAACGGGTAACCTAGATATGTTGCAGAGTTCTAGTATTCGCACTTAGTTGAGTGCATTGCCGATGTGTCGACAATTGGGGCAACTGTATATAACGTAAACAAGTTTCTGAGTGGGTCTAGATCAAGCATATAGAGATTGCAAGAGGGCTGTTATGTTTAATTCGTTTTCCAAGAAGAATTCAAATAGCCAAGAGGCAACCGAACATAGAGAGAAGTATTATGAACAAATGTTCGGTCCAATGAGTAATGATATGTATCATTCGACTGATAATAAGTCCCCACACATCGATATTTATCAGTTTGGACCTCACGGTGACCGTGATTATTGGACTCTGATTACTGCAGGAATGAGCGATGCAAAGCAATTCATTCCTAAAGGAATGCCTTTTGAGATTGCTCCACGAGCCGAAATACTGATGTATGCCAAAGAACCTCAAACTTGGATGTTTAATGTACTAAAGACCCTATCGGAGATGCCCTTTGACAAAAAAACTTTCCTGCATTGGTGGCACACAATTGCGTATGGGATGCCAATGACTGATGAGCCTTCATTGCTGACAGGCTTCTTTTTACTTCCACCATACTTCGAACCCGAAGGATTTAACAATCTTACAATTGATGGTGATAAAGTCGATTTTATATGGCTAGTTCCGATTAACGATTTGGAAATGGAATATAAGGCGAAGTATGGCGGCGCTGCGTTAGACGATTTGTTGAGGGATGCACGAATAAGTCCTATTGTAGATGAGGGTAGGAAGTCCATCATTGATGCCGTAGAATGATTTGCCAAATCGACCTTTTACGGAACCTTAGATTAAGTCACATTAAGCTGGGATCTTTGGCAAGCTGGTAAAAACCAAGGAGGCTCAACTCAAAGGGCTTAGTTATCTTTCATGAATCAAGATGTATACGGCGGATGTTTGTGTCACGAAAAATCAGTGTGCAACAGTAACACCGGGTATTATCCATTCTCCAGTAAGTGAAAGCATTTCGATCGAAGCTATGCGACCGATCATGTGTACTGTCTATCAGCCGCTAGTCTAGGTATACTAGCTATATATGCATGACTTCACCATACATAAATGAGGAGATTATGAATACGAGAAAGAGCATTCTTCTAGTTGAGGACGACAAAGTTGATGCGATGACCGTGAAGCGCGCTCTGCGTGAGATTAATGTTACAAATCAACTGACTACAGTAAATGATGGTGAACAAGCATTAGAGTATTTACGCAACAGCGATAACGAACAGCCGGCCATAATTCTTCTGGATTTGAATATGCCCAAAATGAATGGCATAGAACTGCTTAAAAATATGAAAGCAGACCCCAAACTGCGAAGTATACCCGTGGTGGTATTAACAACATCTAGGGCTGACCAAGACCGCCTGGAGAGCTTTAGTTTAAGTGTCGCCGGGTATATGTTGAAACCTGTAGATTACATTCAGTTTGTAGAGGTGATGCGAACCATCAATATCTACTGGACTTTAAGCGAGCTGCCCTGATGCCAACGGATAGAATGTTAAGCCACGAGGTTACACATCGTATTCTATATGTTGAAGATGACCGCGTGGATCAGATGGCGTTTAAACGTCTGGTTCGCGATCAGGAGTTGAAGTATGACTATGTCATCGCAGGCTCCATATCGGAAGCGAAGCAGATTATCGCATCACAACAGTTTGATGTTGTTCTCACGGACTATTTTTTGGGTGATGGCACTGCGTTTGACATCATAGACCTTGTTAAAGAGACACCGATTATCTTTGCAACAGGTACAGGTGATGAAAAGATCGCAGTAGAAGCCATGCGCCGCGGCGCGCGTGATTACCTCATCAAAGACCCCGATCGCAGCTACCTCACGGTTCTTCCGCTGACGGTAGATAAGGTCATAGATGAGCTCAATCGCGATCGCGAGCTGCGGATGCTGTCGCAGGCCATTAAAAGTATCCATGATAGTGTGTTCATCACTGATTTGTCGAATACGATTATCTTTGTTAACCGCGCATTTTGTGAGACATATGGATATAAAAAAGATGAGATTGTGGGTGCGAATACCGCAATACTTTGGCATGACAAGATAGATTCTGATCTGTTAAATGACCATCTGCAGGAAGCTGAAGGCGAGTATTACCATAAACGCAGCGATGGCACGATATTTCCCGTTTTGCTGTCGTGGTCGTTTATTGAAGATCAAGATGGTCAGCAGTTCGCCCTAGTAGGTGTTGCTCGCGATATCACCGAGCGCAAACAAGCTGAGTTGGCTTTGCAGTCATCTGAAGAGCGCTATCGGGCTATTGTAGAAGATCAGACCGAAATGATCTGCCGGTTCTCTGCAGACGGTACGCTCAGTTTTGTGAATGAAACATACTGCGACTATTTCGCACAGCATCGTATGTCATTGTTGGGTACGCAGTTCGGCGCGCATTTACCGCTTAACGAGGGTGAAACTCCTGCAGAGGCGCTGCGCCACTATGGGCTTGACAATTTACAGGCGACATACGAAACCAGTCAGAGTGAGCTCGGTGCGACACGCTGGCAGCAGTGGAAGATACGGCTGCTGTTAGATGACCATGGTCATGTATCGGAGTATCAGGCCGTTGGCCGAGATATCACAGAACGCAAGCTTGCAGAGATGGCACTAAGCGAGACGGGCAGCCGCATACAACAGACACTGCTGCTTGGGCAGCCGCCGAGTGGGATGAAGGGTGTGGAAATTGCCAGCTTAACAGTGCCTTCGCAGGACGTAGACGGTGACTTCTACGACTTCCATAAGTGGGATGCGTATGCGTTCGATGTAGTGGTGGGCGATGTTATGGGCAAGGGAGTGCCGGCCGCGCTGACAGGCGCTGCTACGAAGAGCCAATTCCCTAAGGCGATGACTTCGATTTTGTCTATGGTGGCTCCAGGCACAATACCGCGAGCCGATGCTATCGTGCAAAGTGTTCATGATCAGCTTT
>CAZFLA010000002.1:0-27840 GCA_964519405.1 uncultured bacterium | reverse complement strand
GAGCACGCTTTCGCAGCGGTTGATATCATTGGAGACATTTGTTACCGTCTGTTATGCGCGGTTTGATTTGCTGCAGCGGGCAATTACTTATGTAGATTGCGGCCATACCAGCACCGTGGTATATCGCGCAGCAACTCAGTGTTGTAAAGTGCTCGTTGGCGACAACCTTGCATTCGGATTTGCTCCTTACGAAGAATATCACCAGTTTCAATCGCCATTTGATGAAGGTGATATCTTCGTGTTCTACAGTGACGGCGTTACGGAAGCACAATCTGCTGATGGTGAGTTGTTCGGGTTAGATCGACTGTTGGAGTTTGTTGGCAGGCATGGCGACTTATACGACACCATCAAAGAGTGGACAGGCAAGGATAAATCTACCGATGACCTGACCTGCGTCATCGTGAAGATAGGTGAGCTTCCATCGGAAAATCTGGAGTTAAGCAGGGAGCTGCAGGTGATGAGCTCTATGGATTGTTTAGTTGACATCCGTGAGTTCGTTCAGGACTTTATGCTTAATGATGCTCACTGCAAAAATCATGCAGACAGCATGGAGCTAGTAACCAGCGAGGCTGTGACCAACGTCATACGGCATGCTTATGACGGGGCTGAAGATCAGCAGATTCGGATAGCAGCGAACCTATATACTAGTTATGTGGAGTTGCTGGTACTGCACCATGGTAGAGTTTTCGACCCCTCGACAGTGAACCCACCATGTTTTGATGGTTCGCGTGATGGTGGTTTTGGACTGTATATCATCGGCGAGTTAGTTGACTATGTTGACTACAGCACTCAGCGAGACGGGTGGCAGTGTACCCGCATGATCAAACGCATATAACAGCTAGATTCCGTAATATGACATCATATAAAAAGTAACCAAAGTGGAGGCTGACAATGAACCTTAACGTAACAATGAATGGCGATATCGCCATCGTAGAAATCCCTGGCGATCATCTCGACGCTAGCAACGTAAAAGAGTTTAAACGCGATGTTACTCCTGTATTGAACGACAACAAGAAAGTTGTCTTCGACTTCAGCCAGTTACGGTTCGTAGACAGCTCCGGTTTAGGTGCTATTTTATCTAGCCTTCGAACACTAAACGCCGCTGGTGGTGACTTGAAGTTGGCTGCACTCAGCAAAGGCGTGCGTGCTCTTTTTGAACTCGTACGTATGCATCGAATATTCGATATCTTTAATACCGTAGACGAGGCAGTGAAAGCCTACTAAGGGGTGAATATGCGGATTTCGCTTTTCGTATTCATCGACGCTTTTGGATGGGAAATACTCAAACAGCATCAGTTCATGAACCAGCAGCTGCCTTATCGGCAGGCGCTGGGAACGGTGTTTGGATATAGCTCGACTTGCGACCCCACGATTATTACAGGCTGCTTGCCGAGAGACCATGGCCATTTTTCGTTCTTTGTATACGACCCTAAAAAATCGCCGTTCAAGTGGTTGAAACTGCTTAAGGTATTGCCCAAATCACTGACTGATAGGGGGCGGGTCCGGCACATTTTAAGTAAACTGGTACAGCGATGTTATGGCTATACTGGATATTTCGAGCTATATGGTGTTCCGTTCAGCCTGCTGCCGATGTTCGACTATACAGAGAAGTCGGATATCTATTTTCCAGGCGGTATCAATGGCGGGCAGGCGACCATCTTTGACATTATGCGTAAAGAACGGAAGCCCTTCTGCCTTTCGGATTGGAGCAGAAGTGAATCCGAGAACCTCACGCATCTAGAAGACGAAATCAAGAAGGGCGAAATCCGCTTTGCTTATCTCTATCTAGCTGCTATGGACGCGACGCTTCATGCTGACGGCACGCATAGTGAGCGCGTAACTCAGAAGATAGCTTGGTATGAGCAGCAGCTGCAGCATATCTACGATGTGGCTTCCGAACGCTATGACGAAGTCCATATGACAGTGTTTTCCGATCATGGTATGACGAATATCACAGAAACATGCGATCTCATCAAGCACATTGAGGCGACCGGGTTGGTGTTCGGTCAAGACTATGCGGCTATGTATGACAGCACCATGGCCAGGTTCTGGTTCCTGAAGCCCAGCAGTCAGCTTGTCATTGAGAATGTTCTGGATACGGTACCGCAGGGGCGTGTCGCTTCACCAGAGGAGCTGCATCAATGGGGCGTTGATATCCCTGACGCAAAATACGGCGATTTGATTTTTGTGATGAATCCGCATGTGTTGTTGTGTCCAAGCTTCATGGGTAAGGCACCCCTCAAGGGGATGCACGGTTTTGAACCGCTTCATGCCGACTCGGTGGCCATGCTGTGCAGTAGTCATGAACCTCAGATAAAACCCAAGCGGCTTGAAGATATGTATGATCTGATGAAAAGCCAAATTCGCTGGGCTTGGGATGAGATACACTCCAAAGTATAACAACTGACGTTACACGTAATCGACATGCAGCCAATAAGGATAAGCGTAAATGAATATTGTGGTGACTGGCGGGGCCGGCTTTATCGGGGCCAATTTCTTAAACATGATGGTGCCTCGTATGCCGCAGCACCAGTTCATCAATGTCGATAAGCTAACTTATGCCGCTAACCTACTGAGTTTGAAGCCCATCCTGGATGCGCCGAACTACCAGTTTCGGCGTGTGGATATTGCCCAGTCGGACGCGGTAGCGGAACTTTTTGGTGAGTTTGATGTGGATATCGTGGTGCATTTTGCAGCCGAAAGCCATGTCGACCGCAGTATTGTTAGCCCGGGTGACTTCATCTATACCAATATAGTGGGCACCTTTAACCTGTTGGAAGCATGCCGCAAGCAGTGGAAGGACCGCGATGGTAAGCTGTTCCATCATGTCAGCACCGACGAGGTCTTTGGCAGTTTGGAAGAGCAAGGCTATTTCACCGAAGATACACGCTACGACCCCAGCAGCCCCTATTCCGCAAGTAAAGCCTCCAGCGATCACCTTGTGCGGGCATACGGACGAACATACAGCTTGCCGTATAAGCTGACGAACTGCAGCAACAACTACGGTCCGCTGCAGTTCCCTGAGAAGCTAATCCCGCTGATGATTCAAAATGCACTCAACGGCCGACCGCTGCCTGTGTATGGTCAAGGATTAAATGTTCGCGATTGGCTGTATGTGGGAGATCACTGCGAGGCGATATGGCAGGTTATTGAGCATGGCGTCATCGGCAGAAGCTACAATATCGGCGGACATAACGAAAAGCGAAACATCGATGTGGTGTTTGCTATCTGCAGCGCCATCGCAGCTGAAACAGGCCGACCTGTTGAGGAGTTCACCAAGCTGATTACCTACGTGACAGATAGACCTGGACACGACCTAAGGTATGCCATAGATCCTAGCCGGATGATGCAGGAGCTTGGCTGGAAGCCAACGGAGAGTTTTGAATCGGGGCTGCGTAAGACAGTGAAGTGGTATCTTGACAACACCGAGTGGATACACAGTGTGCAGACGGGTGAATATCGACGTTGGATGGATCAAAACTACGGTGACCGAGCGGAGGTTCAGCAATGATTAAAAAGGGAATTATTCTAGCCGGCGGATCGGGCACTCGGTTGTATCCGCTGACGCGGGTCGTCAGTAAGCAGTTGATGCCTATCTATAACAAGCCCTTGATCTACTATCCGTTGTGCACGCTAATGCTTGCCGGCATTACGGATATATTGGTCATCAGCACGCCGGAAGATCGACAGTTGTTTCAGAAGCTGTTAGGTGATGGTTCTGAATGGGGCCTCAAGATCAGCTACGAGGTGCAGCCTAGTCCCGACGGTCTGGCACAGGCTTTTATCATCGGTGAGCAGTTCATTGGCAGCGACGGCTGTGCATTGGTGTTAGGTGATAACATCTTCTTCGGCCATGGTCTGCCAGAGCAGTTGATAGCCGCATCGCAGCAAGACAAAGGCGCCACTGTGTTTGCCTATTATGTGCGTGATCCGCAGCGGTATGGTGTTGTGGAGTTCAACAATGATAATGTGGCTGTCAGCATAGAAGAGAAGCCGAAGCAGCCTCGCAGCAACTGGGCTGTGACAGGTTTGTATTTCTACGATAACCGCGTGGTAGAGATTGCCAAAAACCTGAAGCCAAGTGCCCGCGGGGAATACGAAATTACTGACGTTAACGCCGCGTACCTCAATGCAGGTGAGCTGAGCGTGCAGAAGCTAGGCCGAGGTGTTGCATGGCTGGATACAGGTACTCATGAGTCGTTGCTGCAGGCTGCTGATTTCGTGCAGACTGTGGAAGAACGCCAAGGTATGATGATTAGCTGCCCTGAGGAAATCGCCTGGAGAAAAGGGCTGATCAGCAATGAGCAGCTGGAGAACCTCGCCAAACCATTAGCGAAAAATGCGTATGGTCAGTATCTGCTGGAGCTGGTCAGCAAAGGATATAACATATGAAAGTGATCAGTGCACCGATCCCAGGGGCTTATGTCATAGAACCGCAAGTGTTTGGTGATAAGCGCGGCTTCTTCTTCGAAAGCTATAGCCAGCAGAGATACCAACAGAATGGCATTGATGCTAACTTCACGCAGGATAATGTGTCGTTCAGCAGCCGCGGAGTGCTGAGGGGGCTGCATTATCAAAAGCCCTATGCCCAAGCGAAGTTGGTGCAGGTGCTGCAGGGTGAAGTGTTCGATGTCGCTGTGGATCTGCGCGTTGGTTCACCCGCGTTTGGTAAGTGGTACGGAGTGCACCTCACAGCCGAAAGCCACAACCAATTCTATGTGCCTCAGGGCTGTGCCCATGGTTTTGTGGTGCTCAGCGAAACGGCCCTGTTTAGCTACAAATGCGACGATTATTACCATCACGAGTGTGAGGGTGGTATTATCTGGAACGACCCGGATGTTGGTATTCAGTGGCCAATCACCGATGTACTGTTGAGCGACAAGGATACCCGCTTACCCAGGCTGCGCGATGTCAGCGCTGAGCTGTTGTTTAGCTATTAGCTTGCGGTAATTAGCAGGATTGATGCTTTGAGCAGTGATGCTATGCCCAAAACCACGAGGGCAGTTAAGCCATCATCTGCGGTGGTTTCCGGTTTTACTATCGGCTTCATTGCCGCAGGTGATTTGTTATGCGACCGGTTTGTGGTCATCAGAACTATTCGTCCCCACGAAACCGACCACTCTGGTGTGTACCTGTGTCATGACAATCAGTTTGGCAGAGTGATTGTAAAAGTCTACCCACGCAATTCGGAACCAGATCAAGCGTTGTGGCAGCTCCTTCAGACCGTGAGGCACCCAAACCTCGTTCCGATTTTGTATACAATCTTCTGGCACGATGTATGGGCGGAGGTTCAACCCTGGTATTCGGGCGGCAGTCTGCTGGATAAGTATATGCAGGCAGATACCGGAATGATCCCTATGCCGGTTGAGCTAATTGAGAACAGCTTGGTACCGCAGGTCTGCGAAGCGTTGAGTTTGCTGCACGACCATGGATATGTTCATCGCGATGTGAAGCCGGGCAACATCTTCATACAACCCTCCGACCATGGGGATATCTACCTGCTTGGCGACTATGATATTTGCTCACCACTCACTGCTCTTTCCACTCACAGGCATACCACTCGCGCTGCGGGAACATGGATATACACTGCTCCTGAAGCGTTCCCTAGGTATCTGCATGACAATGGTGAAGTCGGTACCAAGGTGACTCGCGCAATCGATTACTACAGCCTGGGTGTTTCCCTTCTTGAACTTGCCGTAGGTATAACCCCGCTGCATACCTGCAGGCTGCCGGATCTGTATGACTTCTATGTGGCGGGAATGAGTCTGGAGCCGCCTAGCTCTTTGTCTGCGCGTATGCGGCTGCTGCTTTCTGGCCTGCTCATACGCCAGCCTAAGCTGCGATGGGGTGCAGCCGAGCTCAGGCGATGGTTGACGGATACCAACACCAATCAGGACTTGGCACGGATTGATGAAGCCCAAGATATCCCATTGCAGCATCGTCAACCGCGGAGCCTGAACTACTGTGATGTGCATGTGCAAACACCGCAGCAACTGGCGAGTTTGATGGTGCAAGAGCTAGACCAAGCCGCCCTGTTCCTAAAACAACCCGAGGGGTTGTGGAGCTGGCTGGGTGCTGTGGACTGCGAGCTGGCGGTGTGTGTTCGTAAGCAGTATGAGGCGCTGAAGGGTGTTGATGGTCGTGAGATGGCCTTGGCCTGTTTGCTGGATCCTCATTTGAGTTATGAGTTTCACGGCCAAGTCATACACACCGTGGCCGAATGGCTGGCGATACATCAACAGCATGTAGCCAGTGCTTGGATCACCGATGGTGAGCTTAACCGGCTGATCTACTGGCAGCAGTTTCATGCTGAAGGCGACGCCACTATGGCGGGGCATCTGGCGGCTTTGCGTGAGGTAATCCCCTCAATTCGGCGTCATGAGCTTCAATGGGCGGTTAACCCCCACTTGCCGTTGACCCTCCGAAGGGGGTGTGATGTGCACACACCCGAACAGTTTGCCAGCACGGCATACGGTATCGAAAGCGACTGGATCAGCGGACGTTGTGAAAACTACCAGCGGGCGATGGTGATTTGGCAGGATGGCATTCTAGAATCATGGCTTCGCCAACGAGGCTACGGATATCTGGCAGAAAAGAGCGAGCAGCTTCGCACCAACAACACCGATCAGCCTATAGTCTGTTTCGAGCGCCTATTGCATACAATGAACTTATCACTGCCTAAGCCGCGTGTAGAGCTTGAGAAGATAGAAAACATCAAGCCGCCGTATAGAACTCCATCGAAGATACTCATCGCTTACCACACGAAGGGGGTAGGGATACCGGTACTGCATGTGCGGTGGGAGCAGCACCCTGAGCTGCAGCCCTGCAGTGAGCTTATTGTATGCCGTGAAGGGATTATTGGCGCCGAATTTGGCTCCGAAGAGGGACAAACTAGCGGCAGGGGCAGCCTCAAATTGACGGTTACGAGTGATAACGCGGTAATTCCCCAGATGAACTATGAGATACCTTACCAGGTGGTCGATCCAAACGGTGGGGTGTGGTTTACGATGTTAGCCTCTACTGTTTTTGGTGCGTCGATATTCGGTGTCAGCCGTTCGATTATGCTCGCCCTCGGGTTGGTCACGGTCACTGCAGATATGTTCAGCATCCTGCCGTTCGTGGGAGCGCTGGGTAATGCCACTCAAAGTCACAAATGGGTAGCTGCGCAATTAGGTGTGGCGGTGTGGGTGTCGCTGATGACTATCGGTTATATCTGTATGCAGGTGATACGTTCGCGGGTAGAACGGTTGGAGGTGAACAGTGTGAATTCCAGCCTTACAATCAGCCCCGCACAGTTGTATGGCATGGTGCTGTTTATCATTGTTACTGGTTTTGCCGGAAACTTCATCACTTTCGCCGCCGACATGCTGATGTGCGCATGGTTGAGCCCTGAAAATCCTCAGATGATGTGGCTGCTGTGGGGCGCGATATATGGTGCTGTTGCGGGTTTCTGGTTGATTAGCCCAATTCGCGGCTGGATGCATCTCCGCAGGACTGTATTATGTGTCACAATCGTAATAATGGTAGTGTGTGCCACAATGTCGTGGCCGCTCATCAGGTTGATTGCACAAAGCCAGGGGATGTAATTCCGGTTTGTGAAATCAGCGAGTATAACATAGTGATCCTAATAGAAACTACTTATTGGTTCCTTTCAACGGCTCCTCTTTATAATGGATGAAGGAGTAGTGGCATGGTTGATGAATCCTCCAATGACATCAATGGGTCAGATCAAACGCGGATTGTACCCATTAACCAAGGCAGCTCGGATACGCACCCAAATCGCTTCGCCCTAGGCGTTTTACCGGAGGGCACGCAGCTTGGTGATCGGTATCGAGTGATCAAGTGCCTCAGGGCTCACGAGACCGAACGTCACGGTTTATACCTGTGCACCGATGGCGATCAACAGCTCGTGGTAAAAGTGTATCCGCTGGATATACCAATCGCCGCTGAAGTGCGGGCCATTATTGGTCGGCTTCAACACCCCAACGTGGCAGCCTGCTTGAATCAGTTTGAAGATGATGGCATGTTATTCGATGTCATCCCGTATTATCCAGACGGCTCAGTAGTCGATGCATATACCCAGCCGGAATCCTCGCTGCTTGAGGTGGATCATGAGCTTATCATAAATAGGTTTGCTCCGCAGATGCTCAAAGCCATCGAGTATATTCACTCGGCAGGTTTAGTTCATCGTGACATTAACCCAGGAAACATCATGGTCAGCGGATCGGCAGATGAACGCCAGTTTTTGTTAGGCGATTTTGATATCAGTTCACGGTACTCCGCTCAATCAGACCAGTGCTTCACATCCCGAACTGCAGGCACGTGGGCATACACTGCCCCTGAAGCATTCCCAAGATATCAAGACGAAAATGGCAGCATCGGCGTCAAACTGAGTTTTGCGATGGACTACTACAGCCTGGGTGTGACCATGCTGGAAATGGCCTGCGGCACCACATCACTGCACACCAGCAAACTGCCGGATGTGTATGACTTTTATCTCAGCGGTCAGCAGATAGACATCCCAGGGGACCTTCCGGAACGGCTTCGTATTCTGCTGCAGGGTCTGCTGATCCGCGACAGTGAGGCGCGATGGGGCAGCGAACAAACGAGCCGCTGGGTGAATGAGTGCAATACCGAGGACGACCTGGACCTCATTCGTGAAAGTCACCAGAAAATGGCCGCTGTGCCTCCCTCGTTCACGTATGGCGGTCATGATGTTCATTCCATAGAGCAGCTGGGGCAGCTCGTGGCGGATGATCTCGATGCAGCCGTTGTGTATCTGGAACACCATGATGAGATATGGTCATGGCTAAGTGGACTAGATAACAACCTGGCGGTGCAGATACGCAAACGCGTTGATGCCGCCCCGTTTGGCGGTGAGATGATCCTCGCCTGTTGGCTGAACCGCGAGGTCAGGCTGCAGCTTGCGGGGCATGACATTGCCAGCATCCAGCAATGGATTGATGTGACATATAACAACTACGGTATGACGGTGACTAACGATAGGTTGTACCGCTTTATCTACTGGTTGTTTTATCACGCAAACGGCGAACCTCAGATCGCCAAAAAACTGATGCCTATCGCCAACACAAGGGAAGAGATCCGACTGCACGAAATATGCTGGGCACTAAACCCGCGCTTACCTTTAGTGATCAACCAAGGAAGGGACGCCTTCACACCTGAGCAGTTTGCCACACTTGCTTATGGTGAGGCTGATGACTGGCAACAGGGAGTTGCCACCAGTTACGATGACGCCATGCGCATATGGCAGATGGGGATACTGGACGCGTGGCTGCGCCAGACTAACCACCATGAGCTGCTTCAGAAAAGCCTGGAACTGCAAAAAGACAACGCCCTCTGGCCGGTGAAGGGCTTTGAAGCTCTGCTTCATATCATGAACCCCAATCTGCCGAAGCCCGTCGTAAAGCTGCCTTCTGTCAATCCGCTTAAGGTATCCTACTGCGATGAGACGGTTGTGAAGATTGCCTGCCAAACGCAAGGTGCTGGTGTGCCGATCATCGACTTGAAATCTGAGGCATTTGATGGTCTGCATATTGAGACGACATCGGTATATGAGCGTGACAGCACACTGGTCATCACTCTGCACGTGGAGCATGGGTTCGAAGATAAAGAATTCGCACTGCGCGTGAAAGTGATCAGCACCAATACGCAAATTGAACCACGCATCACCATACCATTCCGTTTGGTGAACCCCAACGGCAACGACCAAACTGTGATGGCGGTGAGCACGCTCATCGGTGCCGGAGTGTTAGGCTTGTCTCGGCTTGTGATATCTGCATTGGGATACCCTCACTACTATAATGCCTGGTCGGCAGCCACAGCAAGTACTTCATACAGTATCAATGAGACTTTCGGTACCGCTTTCATGATGATATTAGTGGTGGTGACGGGCTTCTATTTCCAGATAGCCAGGGCGAAGATAGAACGAGTGGAGCTGCGCTTAAGCGAACAAGACCTGCGGGCACTGCATGAGAATGAGACCTATGTCCGCTATGCGGGCCAGAATGCAGATATCATTGTCAGGTATCCATACATCACCCTTGTGATACTGCTGACTATATGCGGCAGATACACTCTCTCGCTCATTGATTTCCTAACCAGCAGTGTGTTGATTTCAAAGCTGCCGTTCATCATGTGGACGTTGTGGGGTGCTATCATCGGTGCATGTGCTGGCTTCTGGTTAGTGAGCCCGGTGCGCGGTCGTTCGCAGCAGCGCATCAGGGTGATCATGACGGCGATCGGTGTGATGGTATTACTGAGCCTTCTGGTGAACCTGTTGATTGCTCGTTTTCTATAGGCGCGCCATCTATGCTCAGCTTGGTTTAAACGCTTAGTAGAAGACGTTTAAAAATGGTATATATAAATAGTCTTCTTATATATGGTTATGGAGTAGAAACATGGCAGATAAATCGGCGGATGGTGTTAACACAGATCGCCCGACTAGAGTGATACCGCGCGACAGCAGCGCTGGCATCACGCGGGCGGTTCGGCAGGATGCTGCTGCATCGTCGATAGCTAACCCCCGATTTGCATTAGGCGTATTGCCCGAAGGCACGCTGTTAGCAAACCGGTATAGGGTGATCAGCACTTTCAGAGCGCATGAAACCGCACGTCCTGGCGTCTATCTATGTGCCGATGGCGATCAGAAGGTCGTTGTGAAAGTGCATCCGCTGGACTTTCCACCGCCCGCCGATGTGTGGACGTTGATAGGGCGGCTGAAGCATCCGAATGTGGTGCCCAGCATCAACCAACAGGTCGTGGATGGGCTATATTTTGATGTTCAGCCATACTACCCAGATGGATCGCTTGCTGATGTGTATGCTCATTCAGACACAGGACTGCTTAAAGTTGATCATGATACCATCACCTTTCAGTGTGCCCCGCAGATGCTTAAAGCATTGCAGTATGTGCACGCTGCAGGATTGGTGCATCGGGATATTAAGCCGAGTAACATCCTGGTCAGCGGAACGCCTAGCGACCGGCAATTCCTGCTGGGCGACTTCGATATCAGTTCGCAGTTAACTGTTCAAAACGATAATCGCGTGACAAGCCGGGCTGCCGGCACCTGGACATATACAGCACCGGAAGCCTTCCCAAGGTACCAGGATCAGCAAGGGGTTGTTGGAGCGAAAGTAAGCTGGGCCTCGGACTACTACAGTTTGGGCGTGGCGATGCTGGAAATGGCTTGCGGAACCACTCCGCTGCATACCTGCAAACTGCCCGATATATACGACTTTTATCTCAGCGGTCAGCGAATTGATATCCCTTACGACTTACCACAGCGTTTGCGCGTATTGCTGCAGGGCTTACTTATCCGCAACAGCGCTCAACGCTGGGGGCGCGATCAGCTCGATCGATGGATGAGGAACTGCAATACAGACGAAGACATGGAGCTGATACGCGGAAGTCAACGCGAAGGCGGTCCGGCCATTCCCAGCTATGTTTATGGCGCGGTCAATGTTCAGTCTGTAGAGCAGTTGGGGCAGCTCATGGCTGACGATCTTGACGCCGCGGCATCGCACATACAGCATGCTGACGAGTTGTGGGCGTGGCTAAGCAAAGTCGATATCAACCTTGCGGTGCAGATACGTAAGCGCGTAGAGAGCGCGCAGCACGGCGGTGGTGAGGTGATCTTGGCTTGCTTGTGCAATCGCAAAGCTGTGGTGACCATGGGCAAGCAGCAAGTGAGCAGCATAGACGATTGGATGAATGTTTTTCGGCAGCGATATGGCAGTGTCATCCACGACTTTGAGTTTTATCGGTTTATCTATTGGCTCTGTTACCATGCGAATGGCGATCAGCAGATGGCCCGCAGGATGATGCCCGTTGCGAAAACGGCACCTGAAATACGCATGTCGGAGATTATATGGGCACATAACCCAGAGATGCCGTTGGTCATTTCTCCTGGTTACGAAGCTCATACCCCTGAGCAATTTGCGGCATTTGCATATGGCACAGAGGCTAACTGGAAAGATGGTGTCTATCGGCAATACGACTTGGCGATGGAAATATGGCAGAGCGGCATGCTTGACGCTTGGCTGCGCCAAACAAAGCATCCGCAAATAGTGCAGAAGAGCCTTGAGCTTCAACAGTCAAAAGAAGCGGCAACATATATTGAGTTTGAAAAGCTGCTGCATTTCATGAACCCCTCGCTAAGCAAGCCTGAGGTGAAGTTCCAGACTCCAAAAGAAGTTGTTGCAGAGTTTCGTTCGGAAGCACAGATATCCATACCGTATACGACCCATGGCCCTGGTATTCCGGTCATTCAGGTTACATGGCCCTCATTTCCAGGGTTGGTGGCGAAGCATACATTCTATGCGGAACGAGTTGGCAGTATCGTCGCATCGCTCAATGTCACACAAGGACTTCCTACGGATACAGGTTATATCACGCTAGGCGTTCAGAGCAGTAATGCGGTATTTGACAGCGGAAAGATTCAAGTGCCATATCATATCACTGCACCGAATGGCAGCATCGCGACTCAGATGGCGATATCGGTGATTATTGGTGCTGTTGCTTGTTTCATGGGACGAATGGTCATATCGGCATTTGGTTTTGCGGGTGCGCAGCAGGCTAGTGTGACCGGCTATTATCGACATAGTCAATATGAAGCTCGAATCGCATTGGGCATCTTTGTGCTGATTCTGGGCGTATGCGTGCTCATATTTCAATCTGCTAGGTCACGAGTTGAATCTGTGCCATTACCCATGCAGAACTTGGATATTGATGATATCGAATTGGGTGGTGGTTACGGATATGGCTATGGTTATGGGTATGGGCACCGCACCGAATTATCGTGTTTGCGGGTTCTTTTTGCCCGATATCCATGGCTGGGCTTGGGCTTAGTCTTCGCCTACCTCGGGCCATACGCCATCTGTTTACTTGATTGGCTAACAGGCGCCTCTTTGTTGTCGTCAGAGCCGCAGATAATGTGGGGGCTATGGGGAGCGTTGTTAGGTGCCGTTGCTGGATTTTGGCTGATAAGCCCAATACGGGGATGGAACCACCTTCGTGCGATGGTGACGGGTGGCTATGCGGTGGTTCTTGTATTATGGGGTTTCTTTATAAACTTGCTGATTCATCCCTAACTGTGGATCTGTTTGTGCCTGTACGGGCAGTATTCAACGGTTGGTGATTACACCGACAGGTGAGTGTGTGACAACGGCGTTGCCCACTCGTGCTAAATAGCGATTATGGTATAAATAAACATGACCTCTTATCTCAAAGGGGCATTGGAGCATCCTCAGTGATGGCAGACAACCCAACTAGAAAAATCGAAGTCAATAACCCCACCCGCGTAGTCGCAGGCAATGGCAGCGTGTCAGATTCCGTTACGAGAGTCGTCCGTCATGATGAAAGCCCGCGAACGGTGGGGGCGCATCGTTTTGCCTTAGGTGCTCTGCCTGAGGGTGCCACTCTTCTGGGCACTTTTCGCGTGATAAAAACTTTCCGCGCGCATGAAACCGCCCGTCCGGGTGTGTTTTTGTGTGAAGATCAAGGCCAGAAGGTTGTCGTCAAAGTGCATCCGCTGGACTTTCCTCCGCCTGCGGATGTGTGGACGCAGATTGGGCAGCTGCAGCATCCGAATGTCGTGCGAACCCTTCGCCAGGAAGTGTGCGAAGGACTATATTGCGATGTTCAGCCTTATTACGATGCTGGTTCACTCGTTGAGGTGTACACACGCAGCGATACTGGGCTGATGTTGGTACCCACGGATTCCATGCAGAATAACTTCGCACCACAAATGTTGAGCGCGCTGGCTTATGTTCACCGAAACGGGCTTATCCACCGCGACATTAAGCCTAGTAATATCCTGGTAGACACATCGACTAATGAGAACACCTACTTACTCGGTGATTTTGACATCAGCTCCCGCCTAAGTATTCAGTCGGATCAACGTGTGACCTCTAGGGTAGCAGGAACCTGGACCTATACCGCTCCCGAGGCTTTTCCGAGATACCAGGACGAACAAGGTATTATCGGAGCTAAGGTCAGCAGGGCATCGGACTATTACAGCCTGGGCGTGGCGATACTGGAAATGGCCTGTGGAACCACACCCCTTCACGCATGCAAACTGCCGGATATGTTCGACTTCTACCTTGGCGGACAGCGCATCGAGGTGCCTGAGCACCTACCGCAGCGGCTGAGGCTGCTGATACAGGGATTACTGATTCGTAATGCTGGTCAACGGTGGGGGCTTGATCAGTCAACACGTTGGGTGAACGATCAAACCACGCAGGCAGACGTTGACCTTATTAAATATGACAGTGAGCACAGTCCGTTTTCACGGATCATGGGTGAGCCTTACTCGTTTGGCAGCCATCAAGCGCGGACGTTCAAGCAGTTAGCGGCGCTGTTCACTGACGAACCGGTTCTTGCGGTTGATCACTTGCAGATGTCAGATGCGCTGTATGAATGGATACGACAGCGTGATAACAACCTGGCTCTGCAGCTTCATCGGGATGTACAGAGCTACTTAAACCATCCGGATTTAGCTTTGATTGGCGCATGCTTGCTGGACCCTGAAACTCCATTGCGGTTTGTGAATGGTGTATTAGTGCATTCGCTGCAGGAGTGGTTGGCCGAAGCCGACAAGGTATACAAACCACGTCCAGAGCCCGCATGCTGGCTTGATGACAAGCAGACAGAACGCCTCTTGTTGTGGCTGCAAAAGAGCGGCGCTGCAGACCGTCAGATCGCAGATAGCCTATCGGGGCTGCTTAGCCGACCTGCCCCAGCACGGTTGATGGAAGTGCGGTTTGCTGTTGATCCCAAATGCGGTATTGAGCTTGGTGATGGGGTGATAGTGAATCACCCCATAGAGTTTGCGGAGGCTGCCTACGGAACTGAGGCGGATTGGTCTACAGGGATACCAGAGTGTTACAAGCGTGCATACCGCATATGGGAGCAAGGCATCCTTTCAGCATGGTTCCGCCAGCGGGGGCTTGGCGCATTGTCGGCCCGCTGCGAGGAGCTTAAGAACACCATGATATCGGCACCCTACGGTGCATTTGAGACGATACTGCGGGTGGTTGATCCCAAACTGCCGACAGTGCAGGTGCGCTTCGAGCGGATACGGCCTGTGCAGATCATGTTTGACAAGCGTACCGAGGTATCTGTCAGCTACACCACAATCGGAGCCGGTATTCCGTTGCTGCGGGTGTCATGCCTTAACTCCACCTCCGAAGCCTTTGTCGACACACCTGAGATTTCGTCGCGTGAAGGCAGTATACGCATCGTGGTGACAGGTGCCACTCAACTGACCGGGATTCCGCGTCTGTTGGATATGAAGACCGCGGGGTCTTATACTAAAGTAGTTGGCGGAGAACCCACACTAACGTATGAGGTTATCAAAAACTCTAGCTTAGCATTACGATATGTTGGGTTAGGTGCATTATCTGGGTTTGTCTGTCTGTGTCTGCCGCGAATGCTGATGCATCTGCTTCAAAATGGCCGGCAGCTTACTGGGATGGGATCAACTGCTGGCATCGTATTACTCATAGTATTAGTCTTCATTGTCAGAAGACTATATCTCACGGCGAAACAAGATATACAAGAAGGAGCGAGTTGATTCGTAAACGAGCAGTAGACATAGTGTCGGTTATAGCCGCAGCTATCGTGCTCGCACTAGGCGGTGGGATTTATCTCGCTCGCTTTGGCGACATGCTGCTTAGTTCGTGGTTATTACCTCGGTGTCCGGAAATCGCGTGGGGTGTATGGGGAGCGGTAATCGGTGCGGTGGCTGGTCTTCATATAGTCGATCGGAAGCTGGGCACAGGTATGCTATCTCGTATGATCATTCATGCTTTATTAGCAGCGATGCTGATATTAGCAGTGTGCGGACTAATAATAAGGCGGTAGGAGTATCGAAATATGAGCGGAGCTGTAGATTTAGTAATGGTGGTTGGCTCCATACTGACAGGCGTTGATAACGCGGTCACAGCCATGCGCAATGCGTATGAAAATGCCCAACGTCAGATGGAAACCGCCCAAGAAACGGTGAAGTTTCAGCGCGAAATGGAACTGCAGCAGGCATGTGAAGACCAAGTCAACACCGGTCAGGTCGTGGCGGCGTCCGCCAAGATGCTTACTGATGAACCGGGGACATTGTTTGTCTTTCAAGCCTTGGGTGAGCTAAAACAACGCTTAGTTGAGTGCCCCGGTGAAAAGGCAGAGGCTTTGCGTGCTGCTATCGATGAACGGATACGGCTTGTGTCGCAGAACCCCGACAAGATGGTGGAACACACCAATGCGATTTTCGATTTCTACCAGCAAATCGCGGATGTTCTGCCACCGGCGACTGTCGGCAACGCCGAGAACGGCGTGATGTCACCATTTGTCAAGCAAGTTCACTATCTGCGCTCAATGCTGGATACCGCATTGATACGTCAGTTTAAGCCCAACGAGCTTGAGGAGATGAAGCTGCAGATATCGCGGCTGGAGATAGTTGCCGAACAAAACCCAGAAATTGCCGCGCAAGGTTACGAAATGCTCACCGCTCAGCTCAAGCGCTTAATGGTAGAAGCATCTGAATACGAACAACATCGGCGTGTGGGTTTGGCGAGAATCCAGCAGTTGTTGGCTACCGCGCGTCCTGCATTAGCTGCCGTGATGACCGCTCAGGAGCTTGTGCCTCATCTTACTACACGAAGCACCGCCATCAAACAGGCCATCAAAAAGTTCATTTCCAACTGGAATGGCGGATCGCTGGAGGAGCTGGAAGCGCTGGTGCAGAACAGCGTTCTGCTGTATAACCAGACAGAGCAATACATTAAGCAGCAAGCCGCTTCGGAGCTTGTATACAAACAGGTCACGGCCTCATTCCAGGAGTTGGGTTATGAGGTGATGACCATGACTCGTTATCACGGTCGGTGGCGAGGGCGCGTGGCGCTATCGGAAGACTCCGGTATCGAGTTTATAGCAGACCCAGAAAGCGGCGTTGTTTCGGATACGGTGACCACCGATATTAACAATGTGGCATATAACCCGGAACTTGAGAAGAAGGTCTGTGATACCGTCGATGAGGTCATCGCGAAGGCGCGGGTGAAGCTGGCGGACACCGGCATTGAGCTGCGCGAGCGCAGCCGAGTCCATGGACGCGTGCCTCGGTTGGTGCGCAGCCTGCACCGCGATACCGATGAACTTTCGATGGAAGCTCAAGCACCCAAAACAATTGAAAAACAATAGTATCAACAGTGCCTACATAGGAGTATAGAATGGAGCTCAAATCACCGCCTCGTTGGATTCAAGAGCTGGTGCGGCTTAGCAGTTATAAAACACTGATTATACTTCATGGCGCGATACGCGACACGGTGCTGTATCCGGTGCAAACCGATGGGGGCATTCAGTATACATTCGGTCCGCTGCGTAGTGCGTTGTTTGAGCTGCTTACCAGAAACAACCAGCTAGGCCAGTATCCACTTGTGGCTGCTTACAGCAGCATCGATGGTCTGGTGTTCGCTCCGCCGGCTGTGGCTAATATGCAGCCCGAACAGCTTTTCTCCGATTCGATCAGGCAAGTTGAGCAATCGCAAAAAGGGACGAAGTCACCCATACAGCCCCAGCAGACCCAGGCGCCTGCGGATGCAGCGATGCAGCAGATACGAACCAGCATCCGCAATACCGTAACGCCCTGTGCGTATATCATTGAAAATGCCACCCAGATGATCACCGCACCGAACCACCTATCGCTTGACGAGCGTACACCGTTCCTTCGTCTGCTAATCGGCAGCACGGAAAGCCGGCAGGTGGGGCAGGGGGCCGAGGGCAGTCGGCGCATCATGCAGAACCTGCTTATCGTGTGCGCGAGCCGACCAACGGATCTTCCGCCATGGGTATATCTCGATAACCCCTTTGCGGCGACCATAGAGATTGAACGGCCGGATATGAAAGAGCGTCGGTATTTCTTTGCTTCGTATCTATCGCCTACTCCTTCCGAACAGCATCTCGATCAAATGGTTGACCTAACCGATGATATGAGTTTCCGCGATCTATTTGGTATACAAAAAATCTGCGGAATGCTGAACGAAGAAACGGTGGAACCTAAAAAACTAGTCGATCGGTTTAAATACGGCGAGAGACGCAGTGAATGGGATAGCCTGGAGCCAGAACGGCTGCTTGATGCCGAAACAGCGCTGAGCAAGCGAGTTATCGGCCAACCGGCAGCCGTGGCTGCGGTAGCTGATGTGCTCCGACGTGCCCGAATGGGCCTTTCCGGCGTGCAGCACAGCAGCCAAACGAAGCCTCGCGGTGTGCTCTTTTTCGCTGGCCCAACTGGCGTTGGCAAGACGGAGCTTGCTAAAGCAGTGGCTGAACTGGTATTTAGTTCTGAAGATGCCTGTATCCGGTTTGACATGAGCGAATACAGTGAAAGCCACAGCGACCAGCGGCTGCTTGGAGCCCCTCCTGGATACATCGGGTATGAAGAGGGTGGACAGCTTACTAACCAAGTTCGGCAAAACCCATTTAGTGTGATTCTGTTTGACGAAATCGAGAAATCGCATCCCAGTATTTTGGACAAGTTCCTGCAGATACTGGAAGACGGGCGCATGACCGACGGACGCGGGCAGACGGTGTATTTCAGTGAAAGCATCATCATTTTTACCAGCAACGCGGGAATCTACAAGGTGAACTCCCAAACTGGTCGCCCCGAACAAGATCCGGTTACGGGTTTGCCTAAGTTAAACATAGACCCCACAACCAATCCGAAATATGAGCAGGTTCGGGAGCAGGTGCTGAAAGGCGTTAATGACTACTTTAAGCATTATCTGGGCCGCCCGGAGCTGCTGAACCGTATCGGACAAAACATCGTTGTGTTTGACTTTATACGACCTGAAGCCATGAAGAACATCCTGGAAAACAAAGTTTTAAAGAGCGTCTGCAAGCAGCTTGAACAACGCTGGGGGCTTACCTTGCAGTTCAGCGATGAAGCTTTGGAGCAGCTTGCCGGTTGGGTTATGGCAGACCCCAGCTCCGGTGGACGAGGTATTGGCAACCTGGTTGAGGTTGCTTTGGTGAACCCGTTGAGCAGACTGTTGTTTGCGCAATTAGCATCAGACCCGAATAGCCTTCAGCAGCGTGTTCTGCGCGTGGTGAAGTTTACTGTGCCAGAAGATAACGCGGAACATCGATACGAGCTGAGTGTGGAATGGCAGCAGTAGATGTTAGCGTGATAGATATCGATGGATCAGCAAGCCATGTGCAGGGGCTTGGTCCTGGTGAGCGCGTAGTCATCTGGCTGCGCGGATGCACGCGCCGCTGCAAGGGGTGTATCGCCCCTGAGCTTTGGGAGCACGGTGAACCCACTGCGATATCGGAAGTGGCTGGGTATCTTGCCTCGGAGCTTGTAGGGCATACAGGACTGACGGTATCGGGTGGTGAACCCATGCAGCAGCCGGAAGCACTGCTGGAGTTGATCAACCAGCTGCGTCAGGCATTGCCGGAGCTTGAAGTGATGGTATACAGCGGATATACACTTGAGGAACTCCGCGAATTAGGTGACGTTCATCGCCAAATATTGGATATCATCGATATACTGGTTGATGGAGCCTTCGAAATCGACAACACGGATACACTGCAATGGCGCGGGTCCGACAATCAACGGTTGATTTTGCTGTCAGAACGAGCTCAGACGAACTATGCTAAAGCCGATATCGCTTGGCCTGAACAACGGCCAATTCAGGTTCAAATGTGCAGTGCGGTGGAATATCGGATTATTGGTATCCCCAAACGCGGAAGCATAGAGCAATATCGAAAAATGATGCGCAAGCATGGAATAGTAGTAGGTCCTTCTTTATGACATCGGTAAGAGTTTGCCCTGGGTGTGGTCAGCAAAATTCAGCGGTTGATGTGTTCTGCCGCAAATGTATGATGGATATCAGCACAGTGGCTCCGTCGGTGATGGATGAAGTAATCCCTGCAAGCGAGCCTCAAGCGCAGCCTCAGTGCAGCCAATCAGAAGGTGTTACTAAAGTCGTCAACACGCAGACAACCTCCCAAACGGTTGATATGTGTTCTCTGGAACTCGTCTCTGATCCCAATGTGATGCTGCATTTACAAGATGGTCAGACCATCGGGCGAGGCGATCAGGCAGACATACGTGTTGTGAATGTGCCAGACGTTGATGCGATATCACGCGTCCATGCCAAGTTCTTTACTCGAAACGGCCAGTGGTATATCCAATACCTAGGCAAGACGAACTTCATAAAAGTGGACGGACAGATATACGGCGATACCAACACGGAAGTTGCCCTTTATGAGGGTAGTATCGTTGTGCTCAGCCTTACTCCATTTACCTTCCATATTGTTGATTAGTTACGTACGAAAAATCGTAGTCATCTGTGGTAATCAACTTCAAAGTCAAGTATATTAAATCACCGATCCGTAAAATTCACGCATAGGTATCGATTTTATTTTATTCTATTCACATCGCCGTGAAGTCTTTCCAGATGGGGTGGTGCCATGGAGAGTTCGTCTTACAAGCTTCCCAGTGCCTCTATAAACTGTGCTAAAGCACTCGCTATGTTATTTGTCATCATGCAGCACATCGGCGATAGAGCTCATTTCCCGCAGTTTTATGAGAACTTTATTCATTTCACAGATCAGTACAATATGCCGGTCTTTGCATTTCTTTCAGGGTATTTGGCCTACTATAGTTACCAAAAACACGGGGTATCGCAAGGTTGGAATGGTGTTTGGTCGCTGATAAAACGCAGAGCAAAACATCTTTTAGTCCCGTACACCGTAGCTCAAATGATCTACTTGGTGATATTTGCCGAACGAAATAACCTTCAGCATCGAGCATTGGTTCATCCAGAAGTGTGGAAAAATCTGCTGCTGTATCCCATACAAACACCAGATCCGCCGCTGTGGTACCTTTATGTCCTTTTTGAAGTCACTGCGATCTTCTTGATACTTCGCAAGTTGCTGGGCGAAAAAGGTCTGCTGCTTGGTTTGTGTTTAGCAGCATTTTTTATTCGCGGAGATAACTTGCTGTATACGCGTAAAGTGGTGTTCTTGCTGCCCTTTGTGGCTATGGGCTGGTATGCGTGGAAATTCAAACCATCTTTGCCATTCAACAAATACAACATGTGGTTATGGGTGCCCGCCATTCTGCTGATGATAACGCAGGTGTGTTGTGAAGCCGCAAAAGTAGCGGAATATGATCTGCGTCCTCTGCGGTATGTCATCGCAGTGGCCGGATGTTTAGCGATGTGCGGAACCGGCGAATGGCTGCAGAGCAGCAAGCTGAGCAAGATAGCCGTCTGGATGGGTGAAGTCAGCCTGCCGGTGTATCTGCTGCACAATATCATCGCTGAAGCGCTAGGGCTCAAGGCACAGCAGTATGTTACCGGGATCCCGTTTTTGATCGTAGCTTGGGTGATCTGTGCCATCTGCATCATACTTATTGGATCGGTGCATAAGTGGCTGCAGCCTCGCAGCCGGGTTTACCGGGTTTTACTATTAGGGGCCAGATAAGGGTGCCCGTTTGCGAGCGGTCTACTTTCTAAACGCATCCCGATGTCTGATTATGGCAGCGGGATGCGTTGATTCAGGTACAATGCTGTATGGGCAGTGACAGAAATCGCCCGACTACAACCAATGGTGGAGTAACGATACTGTATGAAACGAATCCAATGCATCATACGCCCGTTGAAGCTTGACGAAGTTAAGATGGCGTTAAGTGAAGCGGGAGTGGTGGGCATGACCGTTACTGATGTGCGCGGATGTGGAAGCCATGCAGAGGCCCGCGAGAGTTTTCGCGGAGCAGACTATACTGTATACCTTCCTCCTAAAGTGCAGATTGATATGGTTGTGTGTGATGATGCAGTCGATGCTATCATTGAAACTTTGCTGCATTTCGCAAGAACCGGTGAACCCGGTGACGGCAAAATCTTTATAATTCCTGTATTGGACTCCATACGTGTTCGTACCGAAGAACGAGGTGATATCGTTCTGTAGGCATTTGTCAGGAGGTGCCTGTATGGGGCGTACCGAGCGGCATTAACTCTTATTGAATTGTTGATCGTGATTACGATCATCGTGATTCTGGTCGCCATTTTGGCGCCTGCGTTGCACGAGGCGCGAGGGGCGGCAATTCGTACCAAGTGTCAAGCGAATCTGCAGCAGATAGGATGCGCCTTCGGGCTATATGCTGCCGATTATGATGACACGTTGCCGACGCCTGGCGGACGAATGGAATACAACGCCGCAGGAGTTTGCGAAAGCCCAGAAAACGGCTGGGTGCAGTCGGCTGCTCCTGGAATGAACAAGGATATCGGCGGTATATTCCCGTATGTCCGCACCCGAACAAACAACCCCACCACCAACCTCTGGAGCTGCACCTACGCCATTCCCGGCAAAGACCATGTCTACTCCCCTGGTCAAAACTACGTGATGAATGATTACCTGCGGATGGGGCATCCTGGGCAGGCGATCACTAGCCCGGGCTCGTGCCATTGCGGTAATTCCACTCATCCTTGTGTGGGATATTTCGAAGGTGCTGCGATTGGCTGTTTACCTAATCCTTCCATGGTGATCTTGATATATGAGGCGGCCCAGCGCAAAGACGGCTGGGTAGACCGAAATGGAAGCATCTACTTTAGCGAGGGAGCGGCCTCCGCTCATCCGCCAATGCCTGCTAACGCTCCTGCTGTGTACCATCTTGGTAAAAGTAACTGGCTGTTTGTCGATGGTCACGTAAAAACCCTGCGGATTGAACAGACCTGGTGCGAAGATCACAGGCAGCAGCAACTGATGCTTAAGAGATATAACCCCATCCTTGCCGGCGTGTTGCTCAACAAGTTGGGTGTTGTTACAGGCAGCGGTGCAGAGGATATGTGGGACCCACAGCTTCAGTCTGTTGTATACCCATGATTTAGTGATTATGTATATCGGCCCTTACACTTCAGTGATGAAGCGGTGGCGACCAGTTATAATGAACTCAACAGGGATGTGACCTGATCGGAAAAACTTCAGGAGGAATGTAATTCTATGTGGAAGCAGCTCGGAGTGTGTTTGGCTGCCTTAACGGCGCTTAACTCCATATCTTTCGCGCAAAGTGGGGGAAATTGGGATACCTACAGCGACACGTGGGTGGCAACCGATGGGTTGAACCGCGAATTGCCGAACTACCCTAAGGTGAGTGCACCGCGCACCCAGAAAAAAATCGCCATGTTCTACTTCCTGTGGATGGATACCCATGCATATAGTGGACCTCATGATATTACGAAGATACTAAAACAGGATGCGGATGCGGTAAACAAACCAGATAGCCCTTTATGGGGTAAAGAAGGGGCGTTTCACTATTGGGGCGAGCCTCGTTTTGGCTATTACAAGGTTGATGACCCATGGGTGCTGAAGAAGCATGCTCAGATGCTGACAGATGCCGGTGTTGACCTGATTGTGTTTGATACATCAAACACATGGACTTATAAGCCCTTCTACATGGCACTGCTCAAGGCGTTTTCGGAAGTGCGAGCCGAAGGCGGCGATACCCCGCAGATCGCATTCCTGAGCCCGTTTGGAGATCCCACTATTGCTGTTAAAGATGTGTGGAATGATCTGTACAGCAAAGGTCTATATGAGGATTTATGGTACAAAATCGACGGTAAGCCTTTGATCATGGCTGATCTTAATGCTGTGATGGGTGGCTTTGGCAATAGTGCTCAAAATCTGCCAGATCGGTTAGAAAAGGGCCAAGCATTAGGTCAGACATTCAAAGCCAACGAACCCTTCACCGCGGTGGCTGGTAGCTTACCTACTTGGAGCGCCAAGGGATCGGGCTGCACTATGAAGCTGTTCCGCAGCAACGGTCAGATGGTGGCTAAACAGTCCTTCAAAAACATTAGCGACAACTCTATGGTGATGCTCAAGCTGGAGCAGCCAGAACCGGCCGGCACATATACCATGCAGATATCAAACCCGGTGGGCACTATCGGCTGGTGGAGCAATACGGGTGATGTGTATAAAGATGGCAAAGCGACAGCTAGTGCTAAGACAACCGCACTCGATAGGGTATTCCGAGTGATCCCCGTCAATGACGAGGCGATGAAGATCCGCAGCTTCTTTACAGCACGCAAGCCGATTCCTAGTTACTTTACTGGTCCGGATAATGTCAATCAGTGGGGCTGGCTTGAAGTATATCCTCAGCACGTGTTCATGAATTCCAAAGGCGAAAAAGAGCAGATGACCGTAGGTGTTGCTCAAAACGCTGCAGACGGCAAGCTTGATGCCATGTCGAATCCACGCTCACATGGACGAAGCTACCATGATGGCAAATTGCCTAAAGACTACAGTCAAACCGAACTTGGTTTGAACTTCTCCGAACAGTGGAAGCGTGCACTTGACGTTGACCCTCAGTATGTGTTTGTTACCGGATGGAACGAATGGATTGCTCAGCGCTTTGCGAACAGCAAAGGGCAAGTTCAGTTTGTGGACCTGTTTGATATTGAACATAGCCGAGACATCGAACCCATGCGGGGTGGTTTCGGCGATGATTACTACTATCAGTTTGTGAGCTATGCCCGCCAGTTCAAGGGTGCACGATCAATCCCCACAGCTGGTACCGCCAAGGCCATATCGCTGACTGGCGACTTCAGCCAGTGGAGCGATGTTACGCCGGAATACCGTGATGACATCGGTGATGTGGAGCATCGCAACCATTTGGGTTATCACTCATTCATGACCTACACCAATGACACCGGACGCAACGACATAGTGGTTGCCAAGGTAAGCCGCGACCCTCAGAACATCAGCTTCTATGTGCGCTGCAAAAATGACATCACCTCACCTGAGGGTGCTTGGGGATGGATGCAGTTGTATCTCGATACCGACAAGAACCACACAAACGGATGGTGTGGTTATGACTACCGCCTCAATGGTCAGGTCACGAAAGAGAGCGATGGGCTTTCTGTGGGACTGGAGCGCAGTAATGGCGGTTGGAATTGGCAGTCAGTTGGTAAGGTCAAGATTGAACTTGCTGGTAAAGAACTGATGGTGCAAATCCCTAGAAATCTGCTGGGCATCGGCTTGTCGGATACGGGATTAGCTATTGACTTCAAGTGGGTGGATAACGCTCTGAAAACCGGCGATATCATCGAGCTGCTTGAGGATGGTGATACCGCTCCGAATGCTCGCTTCAACTATCGCTACCAAGTTAAGTAGATAGCGCCCCTCCAGGGCGGATTATTCCGCCCTGGAGGGGGGTTTTTACTTTTGAATGACGCTAGATTCTACCGGTCACTTTTTTGTCATAGCTGCTATTAACTTTCACAACATCAATGAGGTTGGTTAATGCCAAACTATCGTAGTTGGATGACTTTTCTTGCTGCACTGATGCAGTTCAGCGGTTTTGTAGCCGCAGCCCCGCAAGCACAAGCTCCTGAAACGCTGATATGGACCTACACCGACTTCCACGATTTGAGAACCAACGCAAAGAGTTGGCACGACGTAAAAGGCATTGACGGCTTTTTGTTTTGTTTCGTTAACCAGCGTGATGGCGGCCCTGTGCGTTGGGACAGCGGTGTCGATAAAGTAAACACCCTATATGCTGAACTTCCTGAAACGGTCGCTGCGCTGCGCAAAGCCGGCATCACTGCGAATTTCGTGAATGCGAATATGGCCGGTGACACATTTAGCTGGTTTGATGCGAAGCAGGTTCAGTGCATTGTAGACACATTCCGGGCTATGGCACGAATAGCGAAACAGTCCGACTGCAGGGGTGTGGCGATAGACACTGAGCCGTATTTCCCGGCCATATGGGATCCCGACAAATACCCTGCAGATCAGCGAGATGCATTACGCCAGATCATCCGCAAAGCCGGTGTGGATATCATGGATGCCATTCTGTCGGAGTTTCCGAAGGCTGATATTATCATCTATCCTGAAGGTGCCTACGTTGACCTTAAGAATGCCCCGGGTGGGTATCACATTTACGGCAACTGGGGAGTGTTTGTGAACGGCTTGGTCAGCACAAAACCCGATCAGGGCGTGACAATCCTCACCGAATGCGATTACCAGTGGAAAGACCCTGTGGAGATCATAAAGCTTCACGGTGAAGTGAATGCCGCCACGCAGCTAGCCATGGAAGACCAGCTTTATTGGATGCACAAGTGTGGAATTGGGCATGGTGCCGGTATATACGATGGCAAGAATGGGCATATGAGCTGGCAAACGCCTCAGCAGTTCGCGGAACAGTGGAAGACTATGGGGCAGTTGTCGGCCAAGTATAGGTTTATCTTCGCCGGCGAATCAAACTGTGCCTACTATCCGCAAGGTGCCGGGAAATGCGGAATTGCAACCTTCAGTAAGCCGTTGGCTAAAGACGCAGATCAATATTTCAAAGTGATTCGAGACGACCGAATGCCCAGATAGAAGCACTAGTGATGCAGTTTACAACGAACACTCTCGTTGGAAACTGCATTTCACCATAGTTTTACGTTGGATTACTTATTGATGGTTAGCGTGTCGATCAGATGGCCATCCTGCTTAAATGCCCTCACAGTAAATCTTCTGTCATCAACCTCGACTGTGATGTAGTTTGGTTGATCCTGGGGATCATAAAAGAAGGCATCTTCTTTCTTTTTCTCCAAGTCGGGATATGACTTGGCTCCGCTGCGTCCCACAATGTAGTAGATAGTGCCCTGAGCGGAGCTTGGCATAGCCATGTCGTTTGACATCGGATAGGTGTAGGCAACGCCATGATCGTGCCTGTTGAACACGATATCAACATGGTGCCGTTCGATGATCGGGCAAAAGGCCTGTTTGATGGTGGGGTTGTTCCGCGATCTCTTTATGTCATACGGTGTTTTGTGGAAACACACAATTTTCCATCGCGATTTGGAACTGGCCAGGTCGGCCTCTAGCCACTGCTTCTGCGCTTCAAGGATGTCACCGAACTTCGGGCTTTCCTCATCTTGCTGACTATCGAGAACGGCGATATGCACATTGCCATAGGTGAACGAATAGACTTGTTCCTTAAGGCCTACTGGCCCATTTTGGGGCAGTGCGAACTGGTTCAGCCAGTACAACGGCTTGTTGGCGCGTCTGTTTTTGTCTGCTGGGTAGGTTTCGTGGTTGCCTTGTATGGCCATCTCTGGAATGGTGTCGATGACACCCGCCGCGCTTTTATACCATTCAATCCAGTGGGCATACGACTGGCCAACCTCAACGAGGTCTCCGCAGTTCATGATAAACCGAGCATCTTTGTTGCGTTGATAAGAGGTGTGCAATATCGCCTTTGTTCGCAGTGGTTTGAAGTCCCGGCGAATAATGACAGGCCGTTTTTGATTTCATGGCTTGAAAAACACGGATCTCTTTTAATATGACAAATTAAGGGTTTCGAAGTTTTCGGATGCTAAAACTATAGAGAGGAGGCATTCCCATGGCGGCAAATAAAGAAATTCATGAATTTGCGATACGTTGGTTTGAGAAGTACCGCAATTCGAGCACAAAAGAATATGAGGTTGGAGAAGGCTTTGGGGATGAATGCTTCGCTCTCGGATTCGAAATGGATTGCGGAAAGGCGTTTGAGGCAGAA
Source organism: uncultured bacterium (assembly GCA_964519405.1). Classification (GTDB taxonomy): domain Bacteria; phylum Armatimonadota; class HRBIN16; order HRBIN16; family HRBIN16. The sequence goes on along the minus strand of CAZFLA010000002.1, from coordinate 281 downwards.
TTCCCGGATACAAATGCTTTAAACGACTATGAAGCTCTTGATAAAATTATTGAGCAGGTGCAGGATTTTAGCGGATTACAGAAAAGAAATAGCCGAGATTCGTGGTTATCATGGTCGGGAATTGTTGGAGCTTCTTCAAAACGCAGTTGACGAACTGAACGGTGATAGGAGGGTTAAGGCGTTGCGGATTGCACTGGCGCTTATTGAGAAAGAGATGAGGTAGCTTGGTGAGTGGTCGGGTTAGATGTCAGCGTTCGCGAGTGGTCAGGTTAGATGTTTTT
>CAZFLA010000001.1:0-94373 GCA_964519405.1 uncultured bacterium | reverse complement strand
AAACGGTGCTTCTGTGGTTTTTATGACCATATGTCCTTCTTTAGCCCATCCGTATAGCGTGTGCATCAAGGTTTCGGCTTCGTCAGCACTGATCTCTTCCAATCCGCGGCCGCGTCCAACTTGAATAAGGAAGAATAGGCTCCATCTGGCAGAACCCAGTTTCTTCATGAGCTCGTATATCGCAGGCAGATCATCCAGCGTCTGCTTACACACTAATGTGTTCATCTGCATAGGCAGTCCCTGATCGCTGCACCAGCCGCAAGCCTGCATGGTCTGGTTGAAGCTGCCCGGAACCTGCCGAATGCCATCATGCCGATCCGCAGTGCTGCCGTCGATACTCATGCTGACCATCCAAACACCATGCTGCTTGAACTGTTCAACAATGGATGGGTTGATGGCATATGTGCCGCTAGGCGTGATCGCCGTGCTAATGCCCTTCTCAACAAGCTTGTCGATAAACAGCCAGAGGTCAGGGCGCTTCAATGGGTCGCCGCCAGTGATGACCACATGCGGCAGCGGATCACCGAACTGACTGATCTGCTCGATGAGCTGCAGACCCTCTTCCGTGGTCAGCTCATCTGGATGACGCTCCTTTTGCGCTTCGGCTCGGCAGTGCCTGCACGAGAGCTCGCATGCGCGCGTCAGCTCCCAGTAGAGCATCATCGGGCGATCGGTTGGGTCGAACGGACCATGGTGCGGCCGCATTACGAATCACCTCTTAGCCACTGAGCAATATCGATGGCATGATAGGTGATGATCACATCAGCGCCTGCGCGCTTGAACGATAACATGGTCTCCATCACCACTTTGCGTTCGTCTATCCATCCTCGCTCTGCAGCAGCCTTAACCATGGAATATTCGCCGCTCACGTTGTATACAACAACCGGACGGCTAGAAATTTTTCGTGCTATGGCAACTAAATCTAGATAGGCAAGCCCTGGTTTGACCATCAGCCAGTCTGCGCCTTCAGCCTCATCCTGCCGCAGCTCCAGCTCCGCCTCGCGGGCGTTCGCAGGGTCCATCTGATAACTGCGTCGGTCGCCAAACGACGGCGCAGAGTGAGCAGCTTCACGGAACGGGCCATAATATGCGCTTGCGAACTTCGCCGCATATGCCATCACGCTTACGTTCGTAAACCCGTTCTCATCAAGCCGTTGTCGGATGGCCCCTACTTGCCCATCCATCATGGCACTGGGTGCGACCACATCAGCGCCAGCCCGGGCGTGACACAGCGCCATCTCAGCCAATAAACCAATCGACCTATCATTATCGATTTGGTCACCAGCTAATATTCCGCAGTGTCCATGGTCGGTATATGCGCAGACACACACATCCGTAATGACCACGAGGTCGGGATGCCACTGTTGAATGCACCTAATCGCCTGAGGTACAGGACCTTTAGGGTCGTAACTGCCCTTCGCTTCGGCATCCTTATGGTTGGGGATACCGAATAGCAGCACCGCGGGTATACCTGCTATTGCGATTTCAGAAAGCAGTTCCGGTAATCGGTCCACGCTCCATCGATACTGACCAGGCATCGCATCTATGGGCTGTTTCTGGTCTTGTCCTGAGACGACGAATATCGGGTAGACAAGGTCGTCTACGCTCATGTGGGTCTCACGGACCATGCGGCGCAGGTTTTCGTTGCGTCTTAAGCGGCGCAGCCTGCCCTGTGGGTTGTTAGAAATATCTATACTCATTGGAAATGGTTCCATCCTTCGCGCTAACATCAATTAGAGGGTACCCGATCTGTTGGGCACCCTCTATATTTTACGCTTAGGCAAACCAGTAAACTACATAAACGCGATACTAACGATTTGTTTAGCAGTTGCCGATATCACCACACTGCCATCAGTGTCGACATCAAGCGCGCTTATGACATCTTCATTGAGGTTCACTAGAGATGCACTTTTCGCGCCTCGCAGAGTGACTTTGGCATCGCACACCGGTTCGTCCAGAATGCAGTACATTCGCACGATCGTCGCGTTGCTGTCTTCAGCTTGTTTGATAGCGGTCACGACAAGTCCAGGGTTATCAACCGATACGAAGCTCATACTGGCTGGTAAGTTTCCCTCGTGGGCGGATGTCTGTATACACGTTAGCGGCACATTATGCTGATGGGCTTGCTGCCACACCAGATCCTGCTGCCATGTTCCATTGTGAGGATAGACAGCATACTCGAAGCTGTGCGTGCCGATACATTGTGCTCCAGGAGTTGGGATCGCCGTCGGCGTATCACCTGTACCACTCAATTTACCAACACATCGCAGCAGCGTTAAGGCGATGGCCTTACAATCATGACCATACACCTCATATTCAGGCAGCCCCTTGTTGATGATGGTTAAGCCCTGTTCGCCATCACTAACATCCACCCAATGACGCTGCGGGAAAAAGTTCGATGCACCAATCCAATCTGCGGGCACACGAGTAGGCCGTGCCACTACGTCATAAGGCATCTCTGCGCAGGCGACATCACTGTTGCTGTCTGAAGTAAACACCGCTCGCAATCGGTGATCTTTTGCTTTGTTATCGATGGTGGTCTTCACATCGACTCGCTTGGCGCCCGCCGCTAATGTGTAGACAGTCTTGACAGCGCAGTCAACTGTTTCGCTGGAGCGGTTATGAGAGTTTGACTCCTTAGGCAGCTTATGCACATTTTCGCGAACGAGACTCATGGATACCGGACTATTGTCGATGATCGATATCTGGGTATCAGCCCAATCCATAATCGTATGATCGTTCAGCGGGCTAACATGGTTGTATTCGTCACCTACTTCCCCGCAGTCCTCAATCACGCCAAGCCCTTCCAGATAGAAATCTTCACCAGATACCGTCAAGCCGCCATCAGCAACACCGATAGATATGAGTCCGTTGGTGATGGAACATCGTAAACTGTTGAGCGCCATGTCCGATTTTTCATATATGGGCCACATGGCAGCCGGATGGATTTCGTAGCTCTTGTATCCACAAGACGGCACATCGACGGCAATGAACTCCAGCTCAACACTTCGAACCATCACAGCCATTGGCAGTTCAAACGGATCGATAATCTGCTTCGCGATGACATGGTTTTTGGTGACTTTGAACGGCACATGTTGGCCATTCTCGTCATACAAATTAAACGCAGCGATATCGCGCTGCTTATCCACTTCAGGGATACCGCGGGTTGGCTCGCTCAGCACAAACTCAATAGTGGCTGTTATTTTGTCTGTACGCGTCCAGGCCAATGTATTAAAGACAACCAAACTTTCAGTTTCTGTGTGTATCTTGTTCGAGATGCACTTCATGCTTCGCTGCGACAACTCGTCAGCAATCTGATCGACTTGTGCAAACCGAGGCATCATCTCCTCATGCACCTGATCGATACTACAGCCGCATATCGAATCATGCGGATGGTTCTGCATCAGCAGCTTCCAGGCATACCGTAGAGCATCGTGATGGTATTCACCTCCGACACATGCGGCAAAAGAGCTTAAGGGTTCGGCGTAGCGCTCAAGCCATGTCTCCGATTGATTATTTGCCTGTTTGATGTACATACGGGTAGAAAGCGTGCCCGCCAACACACTGCCATGACGGTCTTGACGCAGCTCACCCTCGACTCTCTGCAGTTCCACATTATTTGCGGCCACATAGCTCTTCGCGGCTTCTATATAGGCTGGCATGGTGGTGTGGACTATCTCACCGCTGGGGATACGCGATGAGATTCGTGAGATAATGTCACCTAAATCCGGCTGAACCTCAAGGTGGTCCACACCGTTCATCAGCAGCAGATGGGGTGTGGCAGCCACAGGTGACATCACTCGTCCCAAGTTTTCGATATATGCGATCGCGTCGCCAGTGGCATTGGGAAGCCGCTGAGCGTTGTTATACCAAAAAGCCATGAGTGAGCTGAGAACCTCAGAGCCATCAGGGGCAACCCATATCGCCTCCATCTTATCACCCGGCTCTGTCAACTGCCTGCCGCGACCGAAGATAGCATTGTCGATGCCAAACCCACGGAAGATCTGAGGCATTTGTGAGATATTGCCGAACTGATCCGGCAGATATCCCACTTTCATGACCCCACCGAAGTCCTGAGCGATCCGATGCCCAATCAGCAAGCTGCGCACCGTGGATTCCCCACTAACCAAGTTTTCGTCATTAAGTTGATACCAAGGGCCGACTAGTATTCGTCCCTGCTTAATGTAATCCCTCAGCTTCTTTTCGTTCTGAGGGCGAATGGCTAGATAGTCCTCCAACACAATGGTTTGACCATCAAAGTTAAAGAACCGGAAATTGGGATCCGTATCGAGTATCTGCAGCAGATGGTCGACTAAGTCAACCAGACGCAGCCGAAACTGCTGATATGTTAGGTACCACTCCCTATCCCAATGGGTGTGCGAAATAACATGATATGTGTGTTTTTCCATAATTAACCCTGTATTGGTATCACTCGCTATTGCATTATCCAGATACGACCGCCATGTGCCGGAAGCTCTGGGAACTCAACTTGATCTCCGCTGCCGGATATCACTTCACCTGTCAGCCATTCCTTAAAGCTCCAAGCACCCTGTAACCCTAGTTTATCGGCAGGTACGTTAAGCTGCACTGGCAAGTCGCCTACATTGAATATCCCCACCATGAGGGAGGCGTCATCCAGCGTTTTGAAAACAGCCACATCCAAGCACGGATAGTAATCCACCCAACCAGTTGGGCGGTTGTTTAGTGGGAAGAGTTTATCCAGTAGTTGATATCTGTCCTGCTCCATATCAGCAAGATTTTCACTTAGCATTACTAAACCGCCAGAAAACCACACGAGCCTCAGCCATCCAGCAGCTTCCTCGTAATTCAGCCCATACGGCGGATCAGAAACAAATACGCCTTCTTTGGTCCACGAGGCGATTTCACCTGGAGCGCCATGAGCACGCACCACCACGCAGTCTGGATCATTTTGCCACCATGCGTTGTGCATCCAGTGCCGCCATGTGGTCGCGACAGCAGCCGGCTTTATAGCGCAGTTGCCGTTCGGCCAGCTCTCTAGGTTCATCGGCAGGAACCATCTGCTCGACACATCATAGCCAATGCGCATGGCATCTACATAACCTATCGATGGCCCCATCGGGCTGCCGCAATTCAAGATGAACCGCTCTGCAGCAACCTCGCGGATGATCTTCATGGCATTTCGAAATGCTTGGGCAGTGGTTTGCGTGGGATCATGTCGTCGTCCTGGCATGATGCCATGCAGTAAGAAGTCGATTTTGATGTAATCGAAACCCCACACATCGAACACCCGGATGAATGTTTGCCGTAGGTGTTCCAGCGCCTGCGGATGAGTTAGGTCTAGTCCGCAGCAACCCCATTGAAGTATGGGTTCGTCTTTATCAGGGCATTGCACCAGCAGCTCAGGGTGTTCTTTATAAAAATTGCTTGTCGTCATCACGCTGAACGGAGCTAACCATAATCCGGCTTTCAACCCTAACGCCTTCAGCGAATCAACCGTATGCTTCATTCCATTTGGGAACTTATAGCCTGCATACCAGTCGCCCCAGTTTCTGCCGATCTCGGCAGAGGGATACGTCCAGCCATCATCAATCTGTACAACCTGCAGATCATCAGCAAAGGGTGCTTCACTCAGCAGTTTGGCATTTGCGAGGATCTCTTCTTCGTTCTCCGAACCGCAGTAGTAATACCAACTACACCAGCCAGTCATGATGTTTTTAGGCACCCTCGCGCCCATTTCCTGACCGACATACACGGCATACTCCGCCATCAGCGATCGCAGCGACTGGGCCGCTCCAATTCGCAAAGTGCCTGCCTGCAGCGTGCCGTCAGACGGCAGTTCCACACCCTCTCGGTTCACTGTCGCCTTAATATCTACCAGCTTGCCGTCACATCCTTGCGAAGCGACATCACAGAATGCATCACCCAGGTTGGTGAAGCCAGCAACTACGGCATGGTCACCTTCAGCATCTGTAAATCCCATCACAGAGTTGCTGGTATTATGTTCACGGATCGGCACCAACGCACATTCACCGCACATATCGATGTTGTTTTGTAATATCCACCGGACATTCGCCTCAATTGAGCCAGAAGTCACAGTAACAGCGTCGATCTTCAGATCCCGATTGCTGAGGTTACACAGCGATGTATTCAGCTCCACCCAATTACCGTCAGCAGTATTCACATCGACTTTTATCTTGACCATACCATCAAGTGTATACATCACACTTTGGTTCTGAATATCATATGTCCACTTGTCGTCTGGCTGGTATACACAGCCGTCAATAATCACACTCGGAAGCAACCCCGACAGTTTCGTTCCGTTTGAGTGGGTCAGCATCAGCTTGCCATCACACGATATCTGTATCATCCATGAATCCATTTTATGAACTCCTCATCAACACGATTTATACTAAAAAGGCATCCCGAAGGATGCCTATGTTGCTTACTGACTTAACTTAATCTTGCAGTGACTTAACAATCGGAGCGATCGCTTTTTCTAGATCGTCATCGCTTTCGGGAAGTGTGAAGCCCTTGCACAGCAGCCATGTCTCTGGGTGGAACTCCGACTGTCCTGGCTGAACGGTAACCAATCCACCAACACTTTCCACTTCAAGCATTTCGTCGTTAGTAAAGGCTTCGCAGTTACAGCCCATATCTGGATATGTCTCATCAGCCACATATGGGAAGCTCTTAACAAACAGGCGTCCGCCATTGGCATACGCTGCCCAACTCTTGGTGTTGAGGATACCAGCTTTCTGCGGTTCTTTAAGCTTCACGTCTTGATGCAGCCTAATAAACTTGGCGCCAAGCGTCCATCGAGAATCGCTCAGATCGGTATATGTCCACAGAACCAATGGACGGGCAGGCAGCAGCGATGTTGGCTGTGGAGCGTAATCTTCTTGAGGCCAGATGCAGGTGCCACCAGGTGCCATCACCGAAATCGCCCAAGGTGCAAACTGTATAGCCCACATATTGGTATTTGTCAGCAGATGTCCGATGACCACCTTATTCTGCTTATCATCCAGCGAGATCAGCATCTCTTTTCGGATACCAGTAGTAGGCTCGACTGGCTGCATTACGTGCAGCACATTGTCCTCTACCTTCCACTCGACAGGAGTATTGTCAGGGAAATATGTGCGTGGGTTGATCTCAGGAGCATGCCACAATCGGTGACCGCCATAACTGTTCCAGCTATCTCCGCCTGATTTGCCCTTAGTATCATCGAATAACTTGAACTCATTATCACCGCCGATGAATCCGAAATGGATCACGCGCGGGCCAACGTCCGTTGTCACAATCAACTCAACTTCATCGTTCGCCATACGCAGGCAGTTTTTCCAACCGGCGTATTCTACCTTGGTAACCTTCATTGATAACAACCTCCTATGAGTGTCGTTCAGCTTTTACTTACAATTACTATACTAGGTGTGATACTCAGCGTTTATGCGCACGTAGTCGTAGCTCAAGTCGCATGTCCATATCGTGCAGCTCTCAGTACCCAGTCCAAGATCAACTACGATGGGCAATTCTTTGCCTTTCATCGATTCGCTCACACTCGGCGCATCAAACACGACTGGCTGACCATTCGCACAGACCTGTGTTCCAGCGATAGATATGGCCACTCTATCGATATCAATCTCGATACCGCTTCGTCCTGCTGCTGCAAGGATGCGTCCCCAGTTAGGATCATTACCAAACAGCGCCGTTTTGACCAACATCGATTCGCCGATGGTTTTACCAATTGATCGTGCTTCGGCATATGTCCGAGCTCCAAGCATGGTAATCTCCACCAGCTTGGTTGCGCCTTCTCCATCACCCGCCATCTGTCGGGCAAGTTTTACACACAGCGCTTCCAACACCAGTTGAAACTCGTTCATATAGCGGTTGATATCTACTCCGCTGGCACCATTAGCTAACACCACCAACGAGTCATTCGTGCTTGTGTCGGCGTCAACCGTTACGCAGTTGAAACTTCTTTCCACCGCATCGCGCAGGCACTGCTGAAGCCGTGAGGCAGATATCACAGCGTCGGTGGTGATGAAACACAGCATAGTTGCCATATTGGGGGCAATCATACCAGAACCCTTGCATATGGCGCCAATCCGCACATCGCCTTCAGGCAAGTGCATGACAATGGCTTCACGCTTGGGATATGTGTCGGTAGTTCGGATGGCCTCAGCGGCATCATTTCCGCCGGTTTCACTGAGTGCCGGCACTGCGGCATCAAGACCGTTCTTGATGAGGTCAAGCTGAAGCTGCTGACCGGTAACACCGGTGCTCGCAGTGATGACTTCACGCGGGTTAATGCCAAGAAGCTCGGCTGCTCTCTGCGCCATGGCCGCATTGGCGACAAATCCTTGTTCACCAGTCAGCGCATTAGCATTCCCTGCATTCGCCACGATGGCCTGCGCTTTGCCGCCATCAACCACCATGCGGCTATACCGAACCGATGCGGCACACGCCTGGTTCTGCGTAAATACGCCAGCAACAACCGTGTCTGGCATTTCACTATAGATCAGGGCCAAGTCTGGTCCTGCTTTTTTGAGGCCGCACCTCACACCACAAGCCGAAAACCCCTTAGGTGCGGTGACAGCTCCATCTATCCAATCATATGTCATGGGATTCATTCCTATTCATCTCGTCGTCTTACTAGATTAAAGTGTATCGCAGATGAGGTTGTGCTGCACCAATATACTACTCATCACTGTAACTGCATCAGCTGAAGATATCTTTAGCCTAAACCATAATAGTGTATATTTTTACAGTGCAATAGTGTATACTTGTGTTATGCTTATTATCGTGTAAGCATAAGGCATTCGCTTAAGAGTGTTTTCTGTAAATCTTAGGGTAATACCTTCCCGATATTTGAATGACAGCATTGCTTCATGTGGAGATTGCAAATGATCATCAAGCTACGGTTGCTTCATTATCTTTCCGAGAGCACATACCATCGGATCGCTAACATAGTGAGGTTGAAGACCTCGAATATCGCAATTGGTGACAATTATGTGGAATACCCAGATTCAGCCATCACCAAGATTCACATGTTCAGCATCGAATACAATCAGCTGGGCCGCATCTGGTTTCTATATACACATGTGGACTACCGCAAGCTGGCGTGTGAATACTCGGAGTTCGCTGACGTATTATACGCTCAGTATCAGCTATTGTTTGGCCAGGAAGTGATGAGCGAATTCCCCGCATATAATGGCATCAACTGCGATTTTATCCAGTATGCCTGTATAGCGAAAGTCGACGATGCCGACCGTTGCCTCGCAGTGTTGGCTGAGAGCTCGTGTGTGCCAGCTCAACTAGATAGAGCCATGTGGCCGCAGTTTGAAAAGCCACACGGTACAATCTCCTTCTATGCCGCCAAACACGATGCCACACACCTCATCGTGATGGCAAAATGTTACGGCACCGCGCTTAAGAAGCGCATAAAAGAGCAGTCACGGCACATCGCCACGGGCGTAATTCCGTCGGCTGTGGTAGATCACAGTGAGGAACTCAAGATATTGAGTTGGTTAATTGAGAAACAGACCAACAAGATGGCTTTCAACTATGAGTGGGTCGATGATGCCGCTCTCCCAGATGACATATAGTCTTTTGTATGTTCAACTTGCATGAGGATTTAATATGGATTCAAAAATAGGCTCTAGTTTTGCTAACCTGCCGCAGCGAATGATTTATTATTATCTCGCCACATATGCCCCATTCTATCCACATAAGAACGGCCATGTGAGTGAGGATCATCAACGAGAAGCACACCAATTCATATACAACATTTACAAACGCTTGTATGACAGCCCGCAGCTGCTTGGTCTCAAGATAGAGTCTGATGACAGCTTTGATAACTACGAGCCGCAAAAGAACAAACCGATGCTGGCACCGAAGATGCGAGGCATCAACAAAAAGGTTGACGAGTTCATTGGGCACCTCTATCATTTCTGCCTTGACGGCGAGTTATTTGGCGACACCATCAAGTTGCCTAAGCAGATACACCCCATCAAAACATCAACTACTAAACACTTGAACGACCTCGGCATACCGTGCCACGCGACTGCGTCAAACACCCATCTGAACATCGATCACGACACAGCGCTAGCACTGATGTATCTCGCGAAGTTGTCGGCGCAGTCGGATAGGTATCCCATCCTTCAGTTTTCTCGAGGGGTGTTCGACAATACATCCCCTTACGCCATCGATATCTTCAGATCACTTGTCGGCAACAATGGCCCATATGACAAGCTGCTTGACTACCTCACAAAGTCATACTACACACAGATAGATAACCGTGACGGCAAAATCTCATTGGATTTTGTTAAGGAGCACGGCTCCATCGATTCCGCGGTGAAGTCAGCGTGGGCCGAACGCACCCACAGCGGGATTGAGTTTGGTTGGGAGGAAATCCGCCGTAATCAGCTGCATATTGGATTACGCATTCCCTATTTCGCTAAACTTCTTGCGGGCATTGATACTGCATCACCCTGTGTCCTGCAGTATGTCGTGAAGCAATCGAAAAAGTGCGACGATTGTAACTACTGCATACTAACCGACAAAACGGGCATGAGACCCAAAGCCTATGTCCCTGTGCAGTTCAACCACACCACTCACAACATCTGCCCGCTGTTCCCTGGATTTCAACATCGGTGGCGTGCAATAGATGATGAACTGGTCGACCAACTCATCGCCTTCCTTAAATACATCGACGCAACAATCGGAGAACACAGATCATGAAACGCAATGTCATCATGGGGCTTCGCAAAGTGGATTGGGCGGATCCGCAGCGTCAAAACGAGTTCCTGAACTGTGTCATCTCCGCGATGGAGCCGAGAGGCAGCAAACCCGATTACGATCATCTATGTGCCATCTCAGGGAGTGCTTTCCGCACGTCATTCAGCACTGAAGGCTGGAACCACGGCAACTATCACGTCATCCATACACCGATAATCGTGAAGCACACATTTGACATGCTCGGTTATCATGCTGAGGTTTATAAACGCGGGGATTTCGCCCACGATAAAGCGCTCATTGTGAACAACATCGACGCAGGCCGAGCGGTCATCACCCTCGAAGGCATAGTGAACTGTTCGGAAGCATGCGTGCTCTCTGGTTACGATGAGCATGGCGATGTTTTGCTGGGCTATAGTCCATTCATGAACATCCCCGATGACCACAACGAGCCCCATGACATCACCGGTTATTTCCGAAAATCACACTGGCATGAAGGCTTTAGCGCTCGCGGCAGCCAACTGCACATCGTCGTCATCGGCGAGCAGTCAGCCGCCCCAAACCGCGAGGACGCATTACGCAACACCTTGAAGTTAGCCTTAATGCTCATCGAGTCAGAGTGCCTCTCAGATGGTCAGTATAACGGCTTGTGCTCACATCGAGCGTTTGCAGATGCCCTGCAGCACCGCGAGTGGGTCGATTGCATGGAACCTTACCTTAATGTGATGTGCAACTACAAGCAATACATCGATAAGCAGTATGCGGTCCCATACCTAAGCCAAGCAGGTTTACCGAATTTAGCAGATATCTATGCCCGCATTTCGGCAGTGTGCAAGCAAATGGGTGTATGTATACCTCAAGATTTCTCCGCGGGGGAGCTCATTAACGACCGTCAAAAGCTGCGGCCATACTGTGAGCTTTTGATGCAGATATGCGACTTGGAATCGGAATTCGCACACCATGTACATGCCATTATCGACTAACACTTCATGTGGCTTATACTGTGAGGTAAGTAACTCGCTATCACTGTATATTCACAGCAGAACGGGGTGATCGACCATGGCACATCAAAAGCTGACAAGCAGCGCATTACGCGGATTCAAGCAAGAGTTGTTCGCTGACAACAGCGACCCTGCATTTGGTCCGGCATGGATGTGGGTATGGAACGACACGCTCACGAAAGAAGATCTCCGTAAACAGGTTGCCGACATGAGTCATCATGGTGGCTGTACACTGATGCCCATACCAGAGCCGAAAGAGTTCCGACCGACTAGTATGATCACCCGCCTATCACCCGAATATCTGAGCCATGACTATATGATGTTGTACCGGTATATGGTTGAACAAGCAGAGACATCAGGTGCCGATGTTTGGCTGTATGATGAAGGCGGCTGGCCATCCGGCATGGTGTGTTGGAGCCTTCCCGCTAAATATCCGCAGTTCAGGGCGCAGGTTATCAACCAAAGTGAGCTGAACCCCGCTAAAGCGGATACGGTAACCATACCCAAAACCGCACTCTGTGCCTTCGTGTCCGAAGATGATCAGCAAATGATGCAACTTAAGGTGGGATCAAGCTACACGGCAAAATCCGACCATGCAAAAGTCTTGATCTACAACATAGATAAGGCCTCATCATATACCGATCTTTTGAATCCAAAGGCGACACAGCAGTTCATCGACATGACTCACAACAAATACTACGCCGCTTTTGGCGAGTATTTCTTACAGGTGGTTTCTGCGGTCTTCAGCGATGAGCCAAAAATACTTAACAGAGCCTGGAGCGACGACTTTGCCGAGGATTTCCAGCGCAAGTATGGCTATGATATCTGCACACGGTTATACGCACTGTTTATGGGTGATACTCCCCTAGACCAACAAACCCGAATTGATTACGCTGATTATATATCCCAGCGTTGGACAGATACCTACTTTGGTGTCACTCAAGAATGGTGTCATAAACACAACACGCAGTTTTTATGTCATCTGGAAAACGACGAATCACTGGCAAATCACGCAGCCTACAACAAGAATCCGCTGCGGCAATTCCGCAAAATGGACATTCCAGCCATTGACGTCATCTGGCGGCAGATTTTTCCTGGCTGTGCCACCAGCTACTTCCCGAAATTTGCCACCAGCCCCGCCCATCAGCAAGGCAAAACGCGGATCTGCTCCGAATCATTTTGCGTATATGGCAATGGACTAACGCCAGAAGAGATGAAATGGGTCATAAACTACCAGTATGTGCGTGGTATAAACTCGTTTGTGTTTGGAGGTTATCAATACTCCACTAAAGAGTTCTTTCAGGCTGGGGAAAGACCGATATTCGGCCCTGGTGACCCGTTATGGAAGCGGCTAGGCGGATTTTACAACTATGTCACCAGAGCCAGCTACTTGATGTCACTTGGGCGACCGCGTATTTCGACGGCCCTCTATGTACCATTCCGCGACCTCTGGGCTAACGCGCAGTCAAACCAACTCACGGATGACATTGCAGTAAAGATGCTTGAAGCGCAATGCGACTTTGACGTCATCGACGATGACCTACTAATGGAACAGACCACTCACATTGTGAAAGGCGAACTTAAGGCCGGTGCAATGAGCTACACATCGGTTGTTGTGCCCAAATGCAGCTGGATGAAACCAGAGGCGTTAGCGAAGCTAACCCGATTTGCCAAATACGGCGGCAACGTGATTTGGATTGACGATACGAATACGCCATCACCTATTACGGGCAGTAAGTCTGCTTCGCCATCAGCCTTCACGAAATTGCTAACCCCGTGTGTCACAGTTGAGCCTAGCAACACGAAACTGCGAGTCTGCAGCAGGCAGTTGTCAAACGGCCGTCTTTACCTGGTGACCAACGAAGACACCAAACCAATCTCAGCCACACTCGATTTTGCTGAGAAGCAGACTATAGTCATTCTTGACCTAGAAACTGGGTTATGCCATGTACCTCAGAATCCTCGCTACACATCGGGACACTGGCACATGCAGATAGAGTTGCCCTTTGCGGGATCCTGTGCCGTGCTCTTCACTAAGTCACCGCTGCATCTGCAGCAGCCGCTTCGTAAACGCACCCATGAGATCGCGGATTTAAGCTCAGGTTGGCGTGCACAAGCCATTCGCTCCTACTCTTTAGGACGTGCGGATTACGAGATAACAGATATCGTCAATACCCGCAACAGAGCCATCGAGTTAGGCGACTGGCGCAGCTTAATTGGCAATGAGTTTTCCGGCGATGTGGAATACTCCCTTCAGTTCACGGTAAACAGCGATACCGTCGGTAAGCCGATTTTACTTGATTTAGGGGATGTGAAGTATGCATGCCAAGTTCGTTTGAATGGACATGAGCTTGGTGAACGGCTATGGCAGCCCTGGGCGTTTGATGTAACAGGAAAGCTGCACTATGGTGTGAACACACTGCAGGTTGTGGTGTCAAACACTCTTGCGAACCAATATGTAAACAGTCATGAGCTTGATCGCTATACAGATGCACAACGCGGAACATACCACAAGCGCGCGGTCGATTTTGAGAAGGAATCACAGCAGAGCGGCCTTTTCGGTCCTGTCAAGCTCTATCTACAGGAATAGATGACCAACGATATATCACCGCAGCTTCGTAATTTTCCACAACTATGCTTTAGTCTGTATCATTTAAGTTGCGGCCGCTGTCAAAGAAGCGGATGTCGCTGATTATACCAACACATGTAGAGGTTCTGATGACAAAACATAGGTTTTGCCTGATTCTAATAGCGGGGATATTTGTCACCGCCACTGTATCTGCGCAGCAGCTTGCTCCATTGAATCCTGCGTTTACTCAGTTCATAAGAGAAAAACACAAGGGCATAATCCCATCGCCGATTAGGATGCCCTCATCGGCGAAGATCAAAACTCTCAATATCTACCCCACGAGTTACGATCTCCGTACATATAACCGATGTTCTGCTGTGCAAAACCAGGGAAGCAGTGGAGATTGTTGGGCCTTTGCCGCCATCTCGTCAGCAGAGGGAAACCTGCTGCCAGCTACCCAAGTCAACCTATCGGAGCTTCATCTTGCCAATAGCAGTAAGTTCGACTACGCCATAGGTGACGGTGGAAACATATATATGGCCACAGCCTATATGGCCAGTTGGGATGGCCCTGTTCTAGAATCGGACGACCCATTCTCGGATATTCGGCTGACTTCACCCAGTACCTTGCCGACATATCGGCATATGCAAAACACAATCATATTTCCTCCAAGGGACTCGTCCACCGATAACGACCTTATTAAACAATGCCTCATGTCTTACGGCCCCATCACGACGGCTGTATTTTGGGACCACGCCAACTACTCGTGGCAAACGGCAGCGATGTATTGCCCGACGTCCACCAACTCAAACCATGAAATCAGCATCGTAGGATGGGACGATAACTTCAGCCGAACGAACTTCACATCGGCGGGCGGCAATCCGCCCGGGGATGGCGCGTTTCTAATTAAAAACAGTTGGGGAACCTCGTGGGGGCAGTCCGGATTCTGTTGGATCAGCTATTACGATGCAAACATCCTTACCGAAGGTGCATGCCATCGCGCTCTTGAGCCAATAACGAACTACCAGCATATTTACCAGTATGACCCCCTGGGTTGGATACAAGGATTTGGGTTTGAATCGCCAACAGGGTATGCGGCATGCATATATACTGCTGAAGCCGCAGAGCAGATACAGGCAGTATCATTCTATGCAGCATCAACAGACAGCTCTTATGAGGTAAGTGTATGCCTCGATCCAACCACATCTCCGCTTACCAATAACGTATCAGCAATAACATCAGGTATCACCAGCTACGCAGGGTATGTGACGATACCATTAACGCAGCCAGTATCTGTAACAGCCGGACAAAAGTTTGCTGTGATACTTAAAATCACTACACCGGATTATCAGTTCCCGATACCTGTTGAAACGGCGATTGACGGCTACTCGTCTGCAGCCTCAGCGAGTGCTGGTGAGACTTATGTTAGTTCAGACGGAATCGTCTGGGAGGACGCCACAAGTATAGATCCCAGCCTGAGTGTATGCCTAAAAGCATTTGGCAGACCTACCACAACGACCTGTTCCATATCTGGCAATATCAACCTCGGTGAGGATTTCGGCAAACTCAGTTACATGCCCACACAAGCCCAACTTCTTAACACCGATGGAGCCAGCAGCCGGATCTCTTTCCCGCTAAAGCGGCACCTTAATGGCGATTATCAAATCGACTGGGTACCGATGGGTGTTGTCAAGCTGCGAGTCAAGGGCGATCACTACTTAGCATCAACAGCCATTGTTGACACGAGTAATGGCAGTACGTCTACGAATTTCAACCTCACAAACGGCGATGCAAACGGCGACAATAAAGTAAACCTGTTCGATATAGTGTCGCTTGATATGAACTTCGGAAAATCATCGACGACAACCGACCTCAATGGAGATGGCTTAGTGAACCTCTTTGATTACATGATCATTGACATTAAATTCGGGGCTCAAGGCAGCAACGATCTGTAGAGAAAGGTTGACAGACGCGAACCTCCGCTGTATTACGTAAGTATCACTTGACGTTAATATCGCGGAGGCCTGTCATGCCGTATCGGAAACTTATCTGGATTGTGCTCCTACTGTTCTCATCGGCTTCATTGTTCGCAGCCACTGATGTCATGACCCATGCAACACCGGGATCAGTGCGTATTGAGGGGCGGCTCGGTAAGAAACTTGACTTGTGTTACACAAACCGGCTGCTTGCCCAAGATATAGAGCCAATGGTAGCCCCGTATCGCATCAAGCAAGAGATTGGTGGAGGCGATTGGCGCTGCGAGTATTGGGGTAAATGGTATACCTCACTGGCACTTGCCGATGCGTATAAATCAACAGCTAACAGCCAGAAGAAAATCAACGAGGCCGCAAAGGCGCTCATCGATACAGCGGCGGCCGACGGCTATCTGGGAACTCGAGCAGTTGAGCACCGCACAAAGGGTTGGGATGTGTGGGGATGTAAATACGCCCTACTGGGTGTGTTGGCATATTACGATAGAACACACGATGCCTCAGCACTCCAGGCGGCTTGCCGTCATGCTGATGTGCTGATCTCTGAGTTTGGTCCAGGCAAGACGAATATCGCTGACGTTGGCGAATGGAACGGCCTGCCTGCATCATCAGTGTTGGAGCCCATCGTGTTGTTATATGAGCGTACGCACCAGCAGAAATATCTAGATTTTGCCCAGCATATTGTGGATTGCTGGAGCAAACCCTCATCACGCCTTCCAAACGGCATGCGTCTCGTTGAAGATGCTCTCTCTGGAACAAAGCCCGTAAACATGTGTGCCCCTAAGGCATATGAAATGATGTCTTGTTTTGAAGGACTATGCGAGTTATATCGGGTGACCGCTAACCGCAAGTATCTAGATGCTGCCGTGAAATTGGCTGATGGTATCCGCAAGGAAGAAGCCACAATCGTCGGTGTCGGTACACGCGGTGAGGTCTGGTATGGCGGAGCTACAGACCAAACGAATGCCGTCGAAAAGCCCATGGAAACATGCGTCACGGTGACATGGATGAAGTTCTGCGACCAGTTGCTTAGGCTGACTGGCGATGTTTCATATGCAGATGAGCTAGAGAAGAACCTCTACAATGGGCTTCTTGGCTCTATGATGCCTGACGGCAAATGGTGGGCATACTTCGGCGGGTTGATGGGGTTTCGAGTTCCCAGTTACATCCAACATGCTGATGTGAAACTAAGTTGCTGTGTGGTCAACGGCCCTCGTGCGTTGATGTTGACACCACAGTGGGCGTTTATGAATGGCAAAAACGGCCCCGTGATCAACCTTTACTCCCCATCACAGGCCAAATTCGGCGATATCAAAGTCAAAATCATGGGTGATTACCCTGTGAGTGACAAGGCTGACATCGTCGTTCAGTTAAGCAAGCCCAAGACGTTCACAATGACACTGCGAATGCCATCGTGGAGTCACAACACCACGATGACTATAAATGGCAGGCCCTATAAGACCCGTACTGGCTACATGCATATCACCCGGTTGTGGAGCTCTGGTGATCGCATTCAGATGCATTTCGACATGTCACCTCAGCAGATTCACCTCAACGGATACACAGCCCTTCAGCGAGGTCCGGTTGTGCTCGCACTCGATAACCGCATCGCGCCACCATCTAGCACCAATGTGATGCTGGGCGAACAGCTAAAGCTCAAAGCCAACCCGAAAGCCGCGAAAAAGATCGGTGCATGGATGGCTTTCGACATCAACGGCGCAACCTTCTGTGATTACGCTTCCGCTGGTAATGGCTTCTCTCAAGACAACATATTCCGAACATGGCTGCCGCAGCCTTGCAGCATGAATACGGTGTATAACACTGGTTACACGGCCATTAGCCAGTTGTCACACAGCCCATCTTGGACCAACCCGCCAGTTCCCCTGCCGCGGGTAACCAACCAAGCAGACGATCTGGCCCTTCAGAAGGGCGTCAAGGTGGCTTCCGACAGCGAATACAGTCAAGAACGCGGATGCACTAGTCAGCTTATCGATGGTGTCATCAGCACACCAACCGACTTCACAAACAGATGGCATTCATCCGTAGAAACTCCGCATCCTCACTGGGTTGAGGTCCGCTTGCCAAAGCCGCAGCAGATATCGACGGTCACCATCAGGTTTGCCGACCCCAGCGGATACCCGGTGGAGTTCACGGGCATGGTTGAAACAAACAGATCACTCCAGCCAATTTTTCATGTGACGAATAATGACAATCCGAGTGCCTACTCGGCTAGATTCAAGCCCGTCGTAACCGATCGGTTCCGTTTGGTCATTGCAGAATCATCCAGCACGAGGTTTCCAAATGCAGCCCAAATCAGCGAAATCGAGATTTATAAATAGAAGGAACACCCTAGCAGTCTGGTTAATATATCACGAAGCCGTTCACGGATTTCGATCATTCTGAAGGTGGTATATCGCCATGGAGACTGTTCTATTGGATACATTACGTTCCATCGTGTGCTCGCTGGTTATAGCATTAGCGCTTTCTATCTGCTGTTCGCGTGTGGCATTTGCAGCCCCTGCGGGGAAGAAGGACGACGTCGAAAAGCAGATAGACAAGCTGCTTAAAAAGATGACAATTGAGGAAAAGGCCGGTCAACTGAACCAAAGCGGATTCGGTCCATTTGAGAAATACATGAAGTCAGCAACCGGATTAGGCCACCTTGTGCTGCAGTGGGGTGGCGGTACCACTTCGGAACAGGCGATCGCTGAGGTGAACCGGCTTCAGAAAATCGCTGTAGAAGAAACCCGCCTAGGCATTCCCCTCATGGTTGGATGCGATGGCATATACGACGCCCGCGTTGCCGACTCTGTGACATTCCCCCAAGAGATATCGATGGGCTCCACATGGGATACAGAGCTTATTAAGCAAGTTTATGGGGTTATCTCATCTGAGCTTCGAGCCGTTGGCTACACCCGCACCTACTCGCCAAATGTTGGCGTGGCTCGAGATCCCAGGTTTGGCCGCACTGGTGAGTGCTATAGTGAAGACACATATCTGACCACGAAAATGGCGGTAGCTGCTGTTGAGGGGTTAAAGGGCGATTCGCTGAAAACTGGTATTATGGCTACACTCAAGCACTATGCCGCTCATGATGCAGGTATCGGCGGCAAGGATTCATCGGGTATTGATCTTTCAGACAGGCAGCTGCGAGAGGTTTGGCTTCCGCCATTCAAGGCCGGTATCGACGCGGGAGCAGGCTCCATCATGTGTGCTTATCACGCTGTTAACGGCGTTCCTTGTGCGGCCAATAAGTATCTCTTGACAGACATTCTCAAAAAGGAATGGGGATTCGACGGCTTTGTCGTAACCGACTTTATGTGTGTGGAGAGCCTGTTCGACAGCCAGCATGTAGCCGAAAGCCTTGACCAAGCAGCTAAACAGGCGTTTGAAGCAGGGCTTGATGTTCATGATCACGACCTTGGTGATGATTTCGCCAGCAAACTCGCAGGCTATGTAAAGTCAGGAGTTATCTCCGAGAAGGTCATCGATAATGCGGTGCGGCGGGTGCTGCGTGCAAAATTCCGCCTTGGTCTTTTCGATAACCCTTATATCGATCCAAATGCTGCTAAATCACTCGTCGGATGCAAAAAGCATCAAGAGCTATCGCTCCAAACTGCGCGTGAGTCCTTGGTGCTGCTAAAGAACGCTGGTAATACCCTGCCGCTCAGCAAAAGCCTAGGCACTATCGCGGTCATCGGGCCAAATGCTGACAACCTCACAAACCAGTGCGGAGTGTGGACTAAAGATCCTAAGGGCTACACGGATCGCATGGTCACCATTCTGCAAGGCATCAAAGCTGCCGTGGAACCGGCAACAAAAGTCGTTTATGCCAAGGGATGCGATATCACATACAGTATGCAGTCCACTTCGGAGATACCCGTGCAGACACAGGGTGCTCAGGCAGGCTGGTATGCTGAGTATTTCAATAACATGGATCTATCAGGTGATCCGGCACTGACGCGCGTAGAACCTAAAATCGACTACGACTGGGGTAACGGCTCACCGGATCCGCTTATACAAAATGATCATTTCTCCGCACGGTGGACGGCTCATTACACAGCATCTAACACGGGGTTACATAAGTTCAGCGCGACTGTGGATGATGGCGTGAAGCTATATGTAGACGGCACACTCGTGATGGATGCATGGGCCGACCATGTGGGCACCACATCGGCATCCGTTGAGATGGTCAAAGGAAAGAGCTACGAGATCCGCGTGGAATACCACGAAACCACGGGTGGTGCTGTCGCCAAACTCGCGATGGAATCGCCGGTTGCCGGCGACAGCGGCATACAGGAAGCAGTAAAAGCGGCTCGCAAGGCGGATGTCGCCATTGTTGTGGTTGGAGACAGTCCAGACCTCAACGCAGAGACACATGACCGCGCCGACCTCAACCTAACAGGCGACCAAAACCGTCTCATAGAGGCTGTATCCAAAACAGGCACCCCTATGGTTGTTGTGCTGGTGAATGCCAGACCGTTAACCATCACGAATATCGCAAGAAATATCCCTGCGATTCTTGAGGCATGGAATCCGGGTGAACAAGGCGGAACGGCTGTCGCCGAAGCGCTCTTCGGCGACCTAAACCCCGGTGGAAAGCTCCCCATCACGTTCCCCTACTCCGTAGGACAGCTTCCGGTTTTCTACAACCAGGAACCAGGCTGGCACGGCGGCACATACTGCGACGGAACACCATCTACGCCGCTGTATCCGTTTGGATATGGGCTCAGCTACACGACCTTCAAGTATAGCAATCTTACCTTGTCGAAACCCACGATGGCTGCAGATGGCAGCGTCGATGTCACCGTGACGGTCACAAACACCGGCAAAGTCAAGGGTGATGAAGTGGTTCAGATGTACATCCATGACCCCGTGGCATCGGTAGTGCGTCCGGTCAAGGAACTTAAGGGATTCCAGCGAATCACGCTTGATACAGGCGCTCAAAAGCAAGTCACCTTCACGCTGCACGCCGATGAGCTTGCATTCTACAACCGCAAGATGAAGCGCGTCGTGGAGCCTGGCATCATTAAGGTGATGGTAGGCGGCAACTCAGTCGATCTTCAATCTATCGATCTTACTGTCACCTCAAAGAAATCAAAATAACTCTGCAAGTAGGCTGGTATTAAGCCAGCCTACTGCCCTATTCGGAGTTAGTGTGCATGCGGCAATACAGCAGCCGGTATTGTTTGGGCGACATTCCTTCGAGCTTCATAAACACCCGCCGAAAGTAATGCGGATTTTCGTATCCGCAGGTGACACCCACTTTTTCGATGGATACATCAGTCTCCATCAACAGTGTTTTGGCATGCTTCACGCGTTGTATATGAATAGCATCGGTGATCGTTTGGCTATTCACGGCATGGAACACGCGCCCCAAATAGTCAGGATTGATATCAAGCTCCGACGCGATGGCAGATGTGCTAATCGGCTTATCGAAATTCACCCGAATGTATGCTTTCACACGGTCGGCAAGGCGCAGCTGTGTTGCCGATACATCCGAGTGGCTCTGAGTGTTATGCTGAGCCACCTCGATAAGCATCAAGCCGATGATGAGGTTCGCGGCTTCGAGTGATCGGCCGTCGGCCTCTTGGTTCTCCAGGAACATGCGGTACAGCGACGTCATGTAGTCTGGTCGGCTCAGCGTGGTGTAACAGGGCACATTCATGCTGTCCACTTCTGCTTCGTCGTTACAGGTGAAGTGAACCCAGTAGAAGCGCAAGTCGTTCGCATACGGCGAAATACCGCCATGCACATGCCCTGGTCGGAGTATGAGCGTCTGCCCCTCAGTAAGCTGGTAGACATCATCATCCTCATACATATGCAGCTCACCGCGGCGCACGAAGATCAGTTCGTAGTTGCTGAGAACTCGTTTACCGTGTATACCGCGTCCTTGCGAAACGAATAGTCCTGCCGTTTCTGCGTGAACAGCTATGTCGCATCGATACTGAATGTCGCTCATCATAAAATAGTCGGAATTGTGCCGTTAATATATGCTATTGCAGTCTTGTGCAGTGGTATTTCGTACAGCTATGATAATAACACAGACGGAATAATGTCGTCATACGGCCTATCACATAGGGGAGAACACCAATGTCAGCACAGCACATACCGTTATCATTTGATAAGGTAAATATCACCGACAAATTCTGGCAGCCACGAATTACGACGCTTGCCAAAGAGACTCTCTACTCACAGTATCAATGCCTAAAAGACACTGGCCGACTAGATGCCTACAACATGGATTGGAAGCCCGGTATGCAGCCCGAGCCGCACATCTTTTGGGACTCCGACGTGGCCAAGTGGATTGAAGGTGCATGCTATTCGCTGAACCTGATCCCTGATGCAAAAATGCAGGGTATGCTGGATGAGCTAATCAACAAGATCATCGCCGCTCAGCAGCCAGACGGATACTTGAACGTGCACTTCACGCTGGTTGAGCCCGAAAAGCGATGGACCAACCTGCGCGACTGGCACGAGCTCTACTGTGCGGGCCACTTGATGGAAGCCGCCGTCGCTCACTTCAGGTATTCAGGAGACCGTAAGTTCCTCGACTGCATGTGCCGCTACGCCGACTATATCGACAGCGTATTCGGGCCAGAGCCCACCAAAAAGCAGGGCTACTGCGGGCACCCGGAAGTTGAACTCGCGCTGATCAAGCTGTATGAAGCGACCGGCAATGAAAGATATCTAAAGCTCTGCGATTACTTCGTGGAAGAGCGAGGCCGACAGCCCCATTACTTCGATCGCGAGATCGCAGGTGAAGGCAAGATCGTCGCACCGGATCAACTGCCGCCGCATATGCATACCGATCAGTATGCCTACGCTCAAGCAGAATGCCCTCTTCGAGAGCACGCCAGCGTCGCGGGACACGCCGTGCGCGCCATGTATTACTACTCAGGCGCGGCAGATATAGCCGGCATCACAAACGACGAAAGCATCTTCGTTGTATTACAGCGGCTTCTTCACGACCTCTTCACCAAGCGCATGTATATTACAGGTGGGCTCGGGCCATCGCGTAACAACGAAGGCTTCACCACCGACTATGACTTGCCCAACCAAACGGCATATGCCGAAACCTGTGCAGCAGTCGGGTTGATCTTGTGGTGTCATCGCATGCTGCGATATGATCTTGACAGCACCTATTCCGACGTCATGGAGCAGGCGTTATACAATGGCTCCATCAGCGGCATCTCGTTATGCGGCAACAAATACTTCTACGAGAACCCACTTGCCAGCAACGGAACACACCATCGAGTAAGCTGGTTTGACTGCTCCTGCTGTCCTCCAAACATCCTTCGGTTGATAGCATCAGTTGGTGGATATGTCTATTCGAGCACAGATACCGATGTGGCCGTGCATCTCTACATCGAAAGCGATGCAGAACTCATGGTCGGCAATACGCCTGTTAAGCTCAGCCAAAAAACCAACTACCCGTGGGATGGCAGCATCGATGTCACTGTGAATACTCAAAAAGCATCTTCGTTCAGCGTAAAACTGAGGATCCCCGGTTGGTGCGACGATTATGCCGTATCCGTAAACGGCGATTCTGTGGCAAGCGCTGTCATCGAAAAAGGCTATTTAACAATCAATCGCGAGTGGAAAGACGGCGATGCCATTCACCTTGAGCTGCCCATGCAGCCGAAGCGCATGTATGCTAATCCAGCAGTCGCAGCCGATCTAGGACGCACAGCAATCCAGCGAGGGCCGATTGTCTACTGCCTTGAGGGCGCAGATAATGATATGGCCGTTGAGAACATCGTGCTGCCCGACGATGCCCCGATGGCGTGTCGTTACGAGCCTGAGCTGCTAGGTGGAGTGGTCACCATCACCACAGAGGCCCTGACCGAAATCAGCGAAGGTTGGGACAACCTTCTGTACAGCGACCGGCCTGCTCAGAGCTGCTTGCAGCCCATAAAGGCAATCCCCTATTATGCTTGGGATAACCGTGAACCAGGTTGGATGAGCGTGTGGCTTCGCAGAAGCCGCTAACACACAGCGATCACATCACGCAGTGATCGCTGTGTGTTCTGCGTTAGGCTAACCGATACGCAGCTCAGGATCACCCCATGCGGCCCAGTCAAAATCTGCTGGGCCGCAGGAATCTGTGACGAGGCTGAGCAATATGGGTTGATTACCATATTTACTCAGATCCACATCAACAGGCTGCCAGCCAACATTTTGTGTAAACTGCTTGCGATATATTGGCGTCCCATTTACCCATACCTCAAATGCAACACCGGTAGACTTGGAACCATCACGAAGCGCGGTATACCCAACCAACTTGCAGCTCCGTTTCGGAAGCTGAATCCAGTAGTCCACAACCGTCTTGCCATTGCTTGGCGGGTGCTCGGAGAGCACCTTCCTGGACACATTCATGCTTGTGGTTTCACCAACACCAGCAGCCGACCATCCGCTAGGGGCCGTTTCGGCACCACGATCACTGATCTGGCTGACCTGATATGGTATGTCAAACAGGCTTACAGTTTTGGCTATCTGACGTGGGTCGTCATATATCACCGAGATCATATTCGGCATGGTGCATTGAATCCGGTATCTTTGCTGACCCAACCTAGTTAGGTTCGGTTTGCCAGAGGCAGCAACAACATACTTTATCTGCTTTGGAGAGACCATATCAAAATGGCCATCACTTTTGTAATCGAAGCTGATGAGGGGGTTCGACAACACGGTGCCGTCACAAGTGATGTTACCTTCAGCTCCTGGAGTTAATATAAACGAGATCGTTGCAGCTCTGCCAGCATGTTTGGTTATGTTCACGTCGATCGGTGTAGGCATCGTGTCTGCGAAGATATTCGAAGTAGTCACACCAGTATTGGACTCCACTTTGACGATCATGATAATTCCATCTGATTTGCCACTTTGATTCGGTTGTAGATTCACAGTTGCCGACAGTTTGATGTCTGTGGCTTTGGGTAGAGTCAGCGAATAGCGAACAAAGGCATTCCCGAATCCTTGTTTACCAATTGGTGCTTGTGGACCGTTTGGTGTAGGCTTCCACGGCGGATGCATAAAGATCGCAGGGCCAATAAGGGCCACAGCAGCACCACAGTCATCGGAAAAGCCTATACCCGGAAACTGCCTTGTATTGCCATCTGCCAAATACACGCCCGAGTATGCTTTCAACGAATCATCAGTCAAGCGTATGGAGCTTAGCTCATTCTTAAGGTGCACTCGCACAAATTCCTTATTTACCCCAACCCCGGATACGGCAATCCCAGCCGTTAGGGCTTCAATATGAAGAGCCTTCACATCGCGCGGTTGCTTACTCCACACATATGCTTTTGTTGGATCCAGCCCGCCGATTTCGCGAGCGTTATATACTGGCCAATTGGGTATAGATCCAGGTAAAGTCACATGGCTAACGCCTTGAATTCGTCGGAAAAGCGTCTCCGGTGCTTTACCCGCGGTGCCGACTTGGAAGCAACTGCCCAAGTCATCACGATATGCTGCGCGTCGGCCATCTGCCAGCCGATACACGAATCTATCTCGCGCATCCCAGAAAGTATCAAAATCGGGTTTTGGCTTGTATTTCTGAAAGAAGCGAGCTTCTTCGAATATCTGCGACAGCATCGCATTGGGCTGTGTAATTTCACCCAGACTAGGCCATGGCAAAGTCGGTATCACGCCATAACACTCGTATCCCGTTCGCCATGCCGTGTAGAGCTCGGGGTCATTGTCGGGATTAGGCATTCCTAAGTAACCAACCATCACGGTATATCTTGACAACAGAGATGAACTGACAGCATGGGCATGAGCCAGTCTGACCGTATTCCATGTGCCGGCCAAGAAATCAATAGACAGCTCGTGCCGTTGCGCGAACGACTGATATAAACAAGTCACTTCATCAAGCCCCTCACCGCCAATAGGTATATTGGGCAGTGCTTCGGTCAGTTCACGCATGAGGGCGATATTACCTTCAATCATGTTGAGCCCGTCAACTAAACCAGCACCATCATTGTAGATACAAAAAAGCTGGTCTATGTAAATTGCATCTACACCATATTTACTGACGATTTGCTTCATCTTAGATATCAGCAGCTCACGCCACTCTTTGCTTGCAGGATTAATGTATGCAAACTTGATAGACAAATCAGTAGGTGTCTCCCACCACATTGGCGCTTTGGTAAAGGCGTCACGAATCTGGTATTTCTCAAATCTGCTATATAAGGGGTTCTTAGGGTCGCATCCAAAATAGTTGCAGTGCGGCATCACCCTAAAACCGAAGCTGTGTGCTTTTTGAACAAACTCCGCAAACCCTTCGGCTGGTTCGTAGTTGGGATAGTTTTTATCATACCCATCGGTTCGCCATATCGGCAGGTAAAGCATAGTCTGTTTGGGGTTCACCTGCTTAGCTAACGGGGCTAGCAGCGTTTGGTCTAGTGACATCGTCACTGCAAACTGGATGTCAGGCAGCCAACGTGCAGATTTTCGCTCAATGGGCACCATGTGGTATGCCTTTTCGGCCCATTGGTTATATATCCTGGCGCCGTTCAGCCAGCCCCCGCGATATGCAGACACACGCCATTCAATAGGCATCACTGTCTTCAGGTTGTCAAACGGGGCTTGATTTCTACTCTCAAACCGCAGTCGAAATATCCCAGGCAGATGCTGCACATACAGCAGTTTGTAGTGATATTTCGGGTCCACTGCACGGATGATCACGCCACCGCGTTCTCCCTGTATCAACACATACGCAGCTTCCCATGTCATCGGATAATCGAATTGCTTGATACCAAACGCCGATGCCTTGCTGAAACGCTGGCCGCTTTCACCAGGCACGATGATGCTGTAGGAATCAGGGATGTCTGCGATCTCCCACGAGGCGCCGTATACCCCGCCTTTCGGATGGTTTACCTGCTGGGTAATGGTCAGATCCTTGCCGTCCGTTGAGACGGATGTACTGACACTGGCCTTATTCGTCCAACTGTTGACGTGTATAATCCCAGCCTGCGTTTTATTGGTGACACACGCCGAGGGAGCTTCCTTTTGCGGAACAGAGTCCGAAAGATGATATATCCGCGAATACGCAGATGATGCCGCTGAGGTTTTTGTATATACCTCTTTCGTCAGCATATTCCGGAGCGACACGATGGCTCCATTGGAGATATCTGCTGATAATGAAGCAATTGTCAATGTATCACTAGGAGCTTTAGAAGACATGCGTGCCACCATCCATGTAAGGAATCTATGTTACCAGAAGGTTCAACACCGAGGTATTCTGTTCCTCTTTATTACAAGCAAGTTACATTCATCAAGTAGTTGGGTAATACTGCTGAACCCATTGCGAGGGTGATATGGACATAATCCTGCGGAACACTCGGCTGAACGTTGCCATGTCGGCATACCCCACAAGCTGAGCCACCTCACTGCAGGTTAGCTCACGTTCGCTTAGAATGTGCGCCGCTTTTTCTACTCTTATATTGTTCAAATACCGGTGCGGGCTGCAGCCCGTGAATTCCTTAAAAGCCTTACAGAAATATGATGGTGATAGTTCCGCAGCCTCCGACATCATAGATATCGTGAGTGGTTCATTATATTGTTGGTGCATCCAGCCGATGACACGCTCAATGTCACGCCATACTGTTGAAATCACCACATCACTGGGTGTGTCTTCCGCTCGATTGCGCCAAAACAACCCCAACGCCTCAACCAACAACCCTGCCATGACTAATCCTGCGCCTGATTGGCCCGAGTGATACTCTTTGACGATATCGCGCATACACCGCTCTACAACCGCTGCATCGGCTTTACTCAACGAAACGACCTGTGGAAAGTGCCTTAACAGCGTTGATCCTTCGGGTAATGCAAAGTGCACCACAATATAGCGGTAATCGCTGGCCTCCCTCATAAAATGCAGCGCATGCGGCAACTGGGGCGGCATGAGGAATGTGGTGCCAGGGGTGATGTGAAACAAGTTGTTGCGAAGTCGAAAACTTCCCTCACCATTCACACAATACTGCAGCACATACTCCCTATCGATATACGCTGAGAGTATACCGCCCACGCTTTCGCGTGCATTCACCACTTTGGGCAGTTGAAGGATACTGGATATCTCCGTCATGATGAGCCCACCAGAATAAGAATAGTCATGTCGATCAAGCATCTGAGCCATAATCAACCTAGAATGGCGCTTTTTCATCACTATAATAACAAGAAATGCCAAACATTAGGAATCATAGCTATCGCTTATACCGCTGGCTGCAGTTACATTACAGTTGTAGTTTCATGAGCGGAGGTCTGACATGAATCAAACCGCATCTCTCTTCAAGAGTTTAGTAGGGGTAATCATTATGGCATTAACAACATCGGCATCGGCGGGCACCGATCAACTCACACGCATTGATACCACCCCAGACAGCATATCTGGACGATCGGTCTACAAGAACCTCATCATTAATGAGGGCAGTTGGCAGGAAGGGCAGAACAGCATCACATCCACCGACCTTCACGCCATACGGGCGCGAGCATTTGTTCCTGGTCACGAGTGGATCGACTGCATTTACGAAGCCACGATCAACATGACCGGCAACAATGGGGAATCGTGGGCGGGGTTGGGATTGACCGTGCGCGGTGACACTCACGACAACTTTATCATGGTGCGCTTCAACGCTCCGAATAAAAAGCTGACCATCGAGACGGTTCGAAATCTGCAGTACACAACCTTAGGCACATTCCCATTCACTGCGAAGTTTGACCACCCTTACCGGATGAAGGTCATAACCGACCGTGCCGGCATATACTGCTATGTTGACGAAAAATACATCGGACATGTGGTAGAAAAGAAGATCGCAGAGCACCCCTGCGGCATGGTTGGGTTCTATGCAGCCGCAGCCACGGGTTCCTTCAGCGATGTCATTGTGCGGACAGCAACTCGCTCGAAGTCGCCATTTACGGTATATCCGCACAACCCGTTGAACATCGACGCTTACTCACCAACCGTCATACTCGATGGTGACACATACAAAA
This sequence comes from uncultured bacterium, assembly GCA_964519405.1. Lineage (GTDB taxonomy): Bacteria > Armatimonadota > HRBIN16 > HRBIN16 > HRBIN16. The sequence goes on along the minus strand of CAZFLA010000001.1, from coordinate 65,112 downwards.
TGTGGTATTCCAACGGCGCGGGTCAAGGGTATGCGGAATCAAAAGATGGCATCACCTGGACACAACCCGCAGGCACCGGCGCAGTGAAACCTCTGGGAGCAAAAGGCCAATGGGGTGACTTCAACGAAGCCGATGCCGACACATTGAAATACGGTGACGAATACATCATGTGGCATCCCGCGGGATCTACCTGCAATGCCAACTGGTGGGATGGCATGGGTATGCATCGCAGTAATGATGGTATTCATTGGACCCCAGAGCCAGACAATCCCCTGCTCTACCAAGGCCCCTTTGGCGCGTGGGATGATATCTGCATCGGCGACCACTCGTTCATCAAAGACGGTAATATCTGGAAGATGTGGTTCACCGGCATTAACGACCCATCACGCGGTTACCGCAACGAGTTCGGTTATGCCGAAAGCAAAGACTGTGTCCACTGGAAGAAGTCTACGTTGAACCCGGTCATCACTCAGGGTGAGCCAGGCGACTGGGACAGCGGATGGCTATCGGCAGCAGCTATGCTCAAGCTCGGTGACAATGAAACTCAAACCCGTATTTACCAAGGTAAATCGGGTGCCAGTTACCATTGCTTCTATCACGGTCACATCACCAATGACGAATTTGTAGCTGGCGTAAAAAGACTTGGCTGGGCTTTTTCACTTGACGGCATCAACTGGGTGAAATACGACGACATCAACACCACAGAGCCGCCGTTCAACCACAGCGACCCCATCGTGACATGGTCGGACTGGGGCACATGGGGCGATCTTGGTGTAAGGGCTTGTTCGGCTGTGATATCTGGCGACGAAGTGAAGATATGGTATTCCGGTGAGGGCTGCGTATATGGTGGTTCGGGATACTGCAGTGCGAAGATATCAGACCTATTGGCCATCGTCGAACAGGCTAAGAAAGATGGGAAGCTCAAGGTCATGCCGCGCAAGGAGATCATGGCGACGCTGGTTGAGCCGCTGCCGCTGTCGACATGGGATGATCTTGCCGAATGTGTTCTGAAAGCCAGCAGCACCGATCAGGCTACATCACGGCAAGCCGCGATCAACAAAGCCAGTAAGATCATTGGCAGCATGAACGCCTCCGAGTCGGCATGGTTAGCTAAAGATATGGCGCCACTAAATGATCTAACCTGTAAGCTGATTAACGGCAAAACACATTCAGCATCTCAGCGACTATGGGCGCAAGACATCAGCAATCTGAAAGCGTCACCCAATATGCTGCACAACATGGAATATACGAAGAGCAATAAGGGTGTTGCCGAGTTCCGCACAACCGGTGACGACCCATATATCGATCTGCCTGTGTCGAATGTAGTGGTTGACAAGAACAAACTCTACTTCGTGGAAATAAACATGCGTTCTGAAAACCCCATCAAGCAGTTCCCGCTGCGCTGGAGTGTTGATGGCAGCAGTTATGACAATATGGTGTGGCGTCAGTTGAGGTTCCCCAACACTCAAACAAAACTCTGCTTCACCATGCCATGGAAAGCGGCAGACCGTATTCACGCCCTGCGCATACAGTTGCCAGGCGCAGGCACCGTGCAGTTAAAGTCGGTGTGCATCTACTCGATAGAGCAGAAAGACTAACACATACCATCTAGAGCAACCCTCCTTCCGGTGATTGTCACCGGAAGGAGGGCTGCCAATATTACCTAAGACACCTGCGATAAGTGGATCACCATACTGCTTTTCTTCGGCAGTTTCACATCAAGACCTTTGTTCATTAAGTCGGCTCCGCTGATCAGTGACTGAGCACATTCCTGGCGGTCATCATCGACAAACGTCACCTGATACATAGCCGCCTCATCTAAGCCCTGAAGACATAGTGTGATGCCAGCATAGCAGCATAGTTGCCTTCGATAGACATACGCCACCCCAGCATTCAAGTCTTTTCTGAAGAACTGATAGGCGATCATATCATCAATATTAGATGTTACTCCAGTAAGGTTATAGAAGTCACCATACCAGTATTTCCTGTAGCTGTCCGCTTCAGCGATGGCTTTTCGGGCATACTCATAATCAAAATCCATATCGTGATACGGCAGCTGCACAATCACGCCGGACGTTGCGGAGCTCCGCAGTGTATAGGCATCGGACTGCCAGCCGCATGCAGTATGCAGCGGCAAATACTGGCTTAACGCCGCGGACTGCAGTTGGTTCCATTCTGGGTGTCCGGCAAAACAACCCGTATCGCTGCGCCATAGTGGCACAGAGCGTGAATATGTTTCGAGGTCAATTCTGCGTCCACCGCTTGCGCAGTTGTCTATCCACAAGCCGGGGTGTCGTTCTAGCAGCTCATCCCACATCGTGTAATGTCCTTCCACAAACCGGATCTCGGTCATTCCTTGCCGGTCAGCGGTATCATTCATACGCCAGAATGATAACGGATCGATATTGTAGTCTTCTCTGTAGACATCAACACCAAATTCCGATATGCGTGCGGACAGCATATCCGTCATCCAACGCTGCGCCGCGGGATCACCAAGGTTATACAGACGATCTGCTTCAGCGCTGCCCAGCAGCCACTCGGAGTGCTCGTTAGCAATCTGAGTGTTGGGAGCCACTCTGTTGGGTTCAAACCAAAGCACGAACTTCATACCAAGCTCATGACAGCGATCGCTGACAGGCTTTAACCCGTTAGGAAACTCCTTCGGTTTGCAGAACCAGTTGCCTGCACCTGCCGGAAAGTCACCCACAAACCAACCTGCATCAAACCAGTATGTATCGCATCCCAGCTTGTGAGCCGCCTCCACGGCATCCAGCTGCCCAGCTTCGGTTGCCCATCCTGGGAAATCAACGTGGTCAGTGGTGAAGTTATGGTATAAATCGAAAGTTTGCAAAACAACAGGCATGTTTATTAAGTGACCGTTTGGCTTGGGCTGGTAATGCTCCAGCAAAAGCTTTCGGAAGTTGTTGTGTGCCTCAGCACGAGCAGCCGCCCATGGCATCATGAGTATGCGCGGAGTGCGGATCTTCTCACCGGCGTGCAGTATTAAATGTGTTAACTCCATACCAGCCTTGAATGTGGTTTGGAGTTTATCATCAGAACGTCGGAAAATCGCCGCCCACTGACCAGACCACCCTATCGCAGTGATGATCCCCTGACCTTCGTATTCGAAGTTAAAGAACGGAAATGCTGTAGCATTCGAGGGGCGACCACCACTTGGCGCTAATGAGAATGTTTGACCAGGCCAAAAGAAATCCGTATCGAACGGAGCAAAGCTCATTCCCCCGCACGAGTCACCATGAAGCTGATGAAGCACAGGTGTCGCTTCACGGCTGTCGGTCTTCAAGGAAATATCGACAGTTTGGATGTTTTCCATCAGCGGGGAATCAGCATCACCGCGGTTCTCAATATGCAGCACCCAATCCACAGCAGCGTATTTGGTAAACACCTTGACATCGGCAACTACGCAAAGCGCCGTGTCAGGATCTTGCCATTCTGCGGTGATCGTCATGAGCTCGCCGACCTGCTCACAAGTTGATTTGTGCGTCCAACTTGATATCAGCTCATGAACCGGATGTCCATTATATATAAAACTAAACGGTAGTTCGGTGGGCTTTAATAGTATTTGGCCGCTCTGCTGCGCGGTGTCAGTGGCTATAAAGGCTGACTTCACCCAATCGATCACGGCTTGAGCCAATGGCTGTGGAACAGAGACGTTGCTAAACGGAAGTGACGGCATATCGGAGTTCTGCATATGTAAAACCTCAGATGCGAATTAATCGATTAATCTACCATATTGTATTCCACATTTCCGTGTCACACAAGGTATCACACAGGAATTTAGGCGCATAATAAAACCAGTAATCAAAGCAGTAGGATTTGTCTCATAGGTATAGGAGCCATCATGAAAACCCCGACTGAGTATAAAATAACGGATTATGGTGCTCGTGCTAACGCTGACACACTGAACACCAAGGCAATACAGAAGGCTATTGATGTCTGTGCTGGTAAAGGCGGCGGTGTGGTTGTCATCCCTGCCGGTACATTCATATCGGGATCACTCTTTTTGAAGCAATCCGTTCAGCTTTGGCTACAAGAAGGCGCAGTATTGAAGGCATCGCAAAACCGTCAGGACTTTGCGGTGGTGACCAATCTGTGGGCTGGCAGCGAGCTAAAAGGTCCGGCTGCACTTGTCAATGCGGGCACATATAAAGATAAGGGCCTCACCGATGTGCATATCTACGGTAAAGGCACGCTCGATGGAAGCGGGCTGAAATGGTGGCAGGAGTTTTGGAAGTATCAAAAGGCTAAGGACAAACCGGCGGATTGGGCGAACTACCCTAAGCTGATCAGCGTATGCAACGGCTCCAATATCAACATAGATGGACTGCACCTCAAAGATTCTTCATTCTGGAACCTGCACCTTCTTTACTGCAGCCATGCCGTGGTGCGAAACCTCACGATAACCGCACCTATTGGCCCAGTTGCGGCCCCTAGCTCGGACGGTATCGATGTGGACTCATCCAGCGACGTATTGATCGAAGGGTGTTATATTTCGGTGTCCGACGACGGCATCTCGTTGAAATCAGGACGGGATATTCTAGGTATCCAAGCAAACCGCCCCACAGAAAATGTAATCATCCGGAACTGTCGTTTCGGTTCTGGGCATGGAGTTATCGACTGCGGCAGCGAGATATCCGGATGGATCCGCAATGTTCATGCCACGAACTGCACAGTTGATGGGCTTACCGATACCGACCCCAAATACGGATACTACAACCCTGTCGTCAGGTTCAAAACCGCGCTTGGGCGCGGCGGCGGTGCGGAAAACATCATCGTTGAGAACTTCCATATCAAGAATGTCGCCCGGTTAATCTCATGCGAGATCCCATTTGGTCAGAACGAGCACTGGGAAGCGGACTTCGCGAAGGCAGCTCTACCGATAGATAAAGGATATTCGCACTTCCGCAACATCGTGATTCGCAATTTCACTGGTGAGTGTGATAACCCAGGCACCATCCAGGGATACAAACAGATTGATTTCCGTAATGTGCTCATTGAGAATATCAATGTCACCTGCACGAAATCAGATCGGTTCCTAGTGGGTAACAGCGTTCAAGACGTCCAATTTCGCAACATCGCTATTCAGACAGCAGATACTAACAAGGTGATTGGCAACAACAAATGAATATTCTAACCTATAACATTCGTGCAGGACGCGGTATCGACAACTTCCGTTCACTTGATCGTGTCGCAGGAGAGCTGCTTCGGTGGAATGCAGACATTATCTGCCTACAAGAGGTGGAACAATGGGAGCCAGGACATGGATTTGGTGATCAGCCAACACTGCTGTCTAAAGCGCTAAGCATGAATACACTGTTTCATGGTGTATTGCCCCTTGCTCACTACAACTACGGAATAGCGCTGTTGTCAAAACTGCCGATTACAAAGATCAACACCTATCTGCTTCCCAGTGAGGACGAACAGCGAGGGCTCATTCACGCTCAGGTTGCATCGGAGGGTGGAGTTATCAGTGTTTTCTGTACACACCTCGGCCTTGGCTCTGCCGAACGAGTAAACCAAGCCACGTTCATTTCAGGCATCATGAATGCGGTAGCAGGGCCTAAAGTCATCTGCGGTGATTTCAACGAAACATCAGATAAGCAAGCGGTAAAAACACTGATCAAGAAATCTGGATTATGCGACATGGCAACCGAACTTGGATCGGAAGAGTTTACGTTCCCAGCCGATACCCCCACCCATCGCATAGACTATATACTTGCGACTGAAGACGTTAAAGCTGAAGCCATCCGAGTGATGGAAAGCCCTGCCTCAGATCACAGGCCCATCCTAGCCTCTGGCATAACAATAACAGTGTAAGCAGCCATGACAGTCTAAATCGCGTTCATTCGGTCTGTTTCCGATGACCAGTGACACAGTGTCATGCTGTAGACAACCATCTCGATGGCCTGTATGTGGTCGATGCGTATGATGGTAAATCCCAGTCGTTCTGGTATGGCTCGGCTTTTGGTATTCGTCGGTTGAACCCGGATCTCAACACATTTGGCATGCAATACGGCAAATGCATAATCGACCATCAGCTGCACTGCTGTCGTCATGATGCCATGTCCTTGGTAGTTCACCGACAGCCAGTATCCAACCTCATATGTCCCTTCAGTGCGATTCATCAGCGAAACAATTCCGCTAATATGCGATCGCCAAGATATGATTGCTGTTACCGAGCCATCCTCATCGTATCGCCTATTTGATGATGTGATGAACGCATCAATATCAGCAACACTAGTCGTTGCGTCAACCCATGGCAGCCACAGGCGTAAGCAGTCTCGGCTAGCTTCAACTTCATCAAATATCGCCATCGCATGACAGTGTTCTATCTGCCTCAGCATAATGCTGTCATGAATGATATCGTAAAATACCATATATCACCTTCCTACCAATATATGCAGCTGTTTCACTGTAATAAATACCACAGTGAGTTTTCCTTGATGATAGCAGACATAACATAAGCTGACAAACGCTTATGAATTACGCATAATGATATTGGACACTAGTTAACTAAGGACTGTTGAGTGATGATATTGCGTCAGTTTCTCCGAGCCAAAATACACAAAGCAACTGTTACCGAAGCCAACCTAGACTATATCGGCAGCATCACCATAGACAGCACCTTACTTGCGAAGGTAGGTATGAATACCGGTGAGTTGGTGCACATCTGGAACATTACCAACGGATCCCGGTTCGAAACCTACATCATCGAAGGTAAACCAGGCAGTGGTCAGATGTGTATCAACGGCGCGGGAGCTCACCTCGCTAAAGAAGGCGACCAAATCATCGTCGCCGCATTTGCGCTTGCCGACGAAGCTGTCTCCGCCAAGGTCATTCTGGTTGACGAAAAGAACCGGTTTGAGCGGTATCTCTCCTCGCAACCAGGTCACGGCTACTAGAATTTCGATATTATTCAGGCAGACGTCGTAATGTCGCAACAAGTTTATAGTGATACCCACGATATGGTTCCCCTACGCTCAAGCAAACAAGAAAACGGCCATGCAGGACATCACCGACGGTCATGGTTTCCGAAGCTATACTATAGTCATCAGTGCATGGCAATTCATACTTCCTATTTCCAAGCATGAACCAACATCGCATGTTGTCATGGTGCTGAGCCTGATATACACAGACCTCGTTACATACACATGCCGCCAAGCTGCATGTCAGTGCACGCTCCGATAGTTCCTCTTCGGCGATAGCAACTCGATCTGCTATGAATTCATGGACATCACTCGCATTGAGTTTTCCACACATCGCCTGTATCTCATCGTCGCTCAACCGTGCTACCCGTTTTGGCTGATCAAGAAGCAGTTCATCTTCGGGATGGTAATTTAGCGGTTGAGGAACGCTGGATTTGTATTCAATCACATCGAAAACATCGATATCGTTAATGAGATTCGCTGGCCAGCTATGACATATACCCACAAGTGAGCTAACAGGCCTAATCCATCGGCCAGTCACCTGATCGATACCAGCCAAACAACGAGCATTCCACTTTCTTGAGTTGGCTAAAAGCACAATGCGACTCATTCATAGTCACCCGATTAGAGATGAACGACATGCAGATCGCTGTATAGGTTGTGTAAATACTCAGCCACTAACCTTCTATGACAGTGATCAGGCGTAGGTTCGCTGCATAATAACACAGTCGGAATTTTAAAATACTCAGCGGAATACTTTATCTGAAGCTGTTTGTCTCTAGCCATCAACAACTGTTGAAAAGCAATTTCATAATTTACCCAACAGTGGTCTTTCCGGTAGGCGGCAAGGATTGAGGCTGTAGGAGCTAGATCAACATCGTGCTCATAGCGGCATCCACAGATATGCTCCAGAAAATAGCTTAAGTCCTGGCATTTCGTGAATCCTGCTAGCTGGGATTTGTTATTCAGACGAATATCAAGAAGTCTTTTGATACCCGCAGTCTTTATTGTGTTGAAGAACTCTCTTGCGGACTTGGTTGTAAAACCGATCGTATAGACTTCCACTCATCTTCTCCGTCTATCAGCGACAGTTGATGGGTAAAGAGAGTACGATGAGGTTGTACACTGCCGTCACCCATAATGTGCTGCACATCAACACCTTGTTGATCAAGAACACGCGATATTAACAAGCCTCGATGACATAGTCGTGGATTTTCTTCACTGCACATGATCACCAACGGTGATGAAATTGCGGCTAAATGGCGCAGCTGAGACAACGCTTTAATGAACTGCTTATCTGCAGCCATCACATCATACAGTGCATAACCATTCTTATCGTAAAACACCGATCCTGTCGGGCGACCGCCAAGATGCTTGCCCGCATAATAATACTGTAAGCCCAGTTTCTTTATACCGTCACTAAGCTCTTCTTTATTAAACCATGCAGCATACTGGCTATATGGTGATGTGCGAACATCAACCAATGTATGTATGTGATGCTGCCCCAGTAAAGCGTAGAAATGTTCTATTGGGTGGTTGCTGTGACCTATAGTATATATCGCGTTCGCCATCTCTCGTTTATGCACTCTCCTGCATAAATGATACCCCACTGCGTGTAGATGGTATCAATAACCATCTACACGCAGATACACCATATCAAACCCCAGCAGTTGCACGGCTAGGGGGTCTTCTTCGCGTGCGACATCACAAATTCGAATGCCGCAACGGTATCGTCGTAGTTCGTTTCGTGGCCGGTCTGCTCGCGGTGTATCAACAGCACATCACGCCCCATTACTTTAAGAGTGTTTGCTAATCGGATAGCGCTATCGGGCGGCACACTAGTATCTAGTCCGCCAGTGGTGATGGCAACCGGAAAGGTGAACCGCTCGGGCCAGTATTCAGCACTGCGCTTTTTATATTCCATCGGCACCTGCTGCTTCGTCCCGCCAAACGAAGCAGAAATGGCGTCTTGAAAGTTTTCATACAACATATGGTTAGCCAACGGGTTCTGACAGCACACGCCGCTAATTAGGTTGGGATGAAGTGCCGCAAAAGTGAGCGTCGAGGTAGCACCCATTGATCCGCCAATAAGGAAAACCCGGTTGACACGGTATTTACGCTTAAGCTCCGAAATGATCTGCAGCATATCAGCTTCGGCTTTAGGCCCCATCCACGAGGTAGATGCGCGGTAATCCGGCGACACATATATCATCTGGTATTTCGCAGCCATGTCGCGTGCTCCACGGCACTCACCCCGTTCCTGCTGCACATACTGCCATCTGTCCGATCCGTGACCGTGCAGGGCTATCAGCACATCGTGTTTCTGAGTTTTATCAAAGGAATCGGGCAGCATCAGCACATATCGTTGCTCAGAGCCGTCAAGTTTGGCTTTAAATGCCACATCCACCGGTTTCTGAAGCCCTTGTGCATCACCCGCGAAGGCCAACATCGAGCAGAGCGTGGTCCCTAATACTAACGAACCAAGAATCCATCCATGAACCATGATGATACCTCAACCAATAATCACTTACGTGTTAATACTACATCATCTCTTGTTGTGCATCACATCAGCAGTCCATTCGTTCACACCACTGTGCTATTCATGATATATCGCAGGCAACAGCTTGAACGGGTAATCGCTGATACACCAAACTTTGTTGTCACGGATACGCACTAGGTAGTCTGTAGAATACGCATTAACGTATAAATGGTCATTGTCGACGAAACCGACTTTAAAGGTATCCCACCAAACGCCAAAGCTCGATATCCATATAGTTTTTCGATGATTGGTCTTGATATCAATGACATCAAAACCTCGACCCACCAAGTGAAAGGGCAACCCGCGTTTCTCACGCATGATCACAGCTTTTCGACCGTCCGGTGAGATGCCGAACTTACGATGGCCGCTCCGTACCACCGATGGTTCTATCGGGACCATATCGGTCATGGTATTAGTGAGTGCGCTCCATACAGCCAATCCCTTACCGGTGTATACCCAGAAACCTCCTTCCCCGTCAGCAGGTGCTGCAGTATATTTTGGTATAAACATATGCTTAACAGATCGAGGTTCCGTATCATACACAGCCACCATGCTAGTGATATCGTCATCGTATTGCTGATCAGTTATTTCATGTAGAAAGAAGCGTCTATGGGAATCGCAGTACCACCTGGTTCGAAACAAGCTACCATATGCCGTGTTTTTGATATACCAAGGCTTACCATCTGCGTCATAAAGCGTCACAGTGTCACACGCACCCTCGTTGCCTGGCAGCCAAGCTGCGAGGGGTTTGTTATGTCTAGCATCCCATATCAGAACCCTGCCAGTGACTTTCCAACTCTTTTGCGTCCTAAGGTTCACAACCTTGTCAAGCTGGTAATAAGCATCACCAGAAAGCACGGATTTCAGGTCAGATCGACCGATCACTGGGTAGTTGGCTATAGTATTCGTAAAAACACAGTCGGCCCATGCGATCACATAAACCAAAGCGAGCACAATCGCAGCAGAAATAATCAGTTTACTCTTCTTTGATCTCACTGATCTTCTCCATATCAAAAAAATGTCACACAGTGGTGATTTCGTTTACCACTGCATGACCTTAATATACCCTATCGGCTACCGAAGCTAACAGTGGCTTTCGCTGACCACCTGCTGCATGCGCTCCATGTAGTATAGATAGTTCTCAAACGGGGTGTCCGGCGGCAAACTATGATCCGGTGCACACACATAGCCGCCCTCTTCCATTAACGGCCGAACCCTAGCAATCTCTTTCTCAATAGCTTCAGGCCCCCATGCGACGGCTCGTTTATCGAAGCCGCCCCACATGCGCAGATCTTTGCCATACTCCTTGCGGAACTTCAGCACATCCATCCCGCACTGAACTTCAAAGGGGTAGATGATATCAATACCAGCATCCATCCAAACTGGCAGCAGACCTGTGACGTCTCCGTCACTATCCAGCGAAACATACTTTACACCGTGTGACTTCACGAAATCGACCACGCGGCGGTAATGCCGTAATCCCATTTTGCGAAGCATCGCTGGGTTCATCAGCGGGCCAGTTTTGTAGGCCATATCTTCCCAGAATCCGTAAACATCCACATCGGTGTACTGCAGCACCTGCCCCATCATGGCAATGATGAAGTCTGCCAGTTTCTCCATGACCTCTTCTACAAAATCGGGGTCATCGTAGAACATCATGCACAGGTTTTCCACACCCATCATGGCCCTAGGGCCGCCAAACATACCCCCCCATCGGTCGCTGATGATGATCAGTGGAAAGTCGCGGTCCTTATATGCAGCTAGTGTCTGCGCATAATCGGCGCCGATACGAGCCGCGATATCCGGCTGCATCCGTTCTTTCATGAACTTCCGAAAATCATCCGGTGTTTGTGCAGGGAAAGAAATAAACTGCGGCATCGAGCTGAACGACTCATCTTTTCGTTCGCGCATGGTGATACCTTCATGATTTATGTAGGTTACTGTATGCTCGTCTTCAGATAATACAGTTCGCTCAAATGGAGGATTTGGAAAAAACCAGTGGCCAATCCAATCCCATCGGTCTGTTTTGAAGTATGGTTCTTTGGCTGCTTCCCAACCTTCTTTAGCCCAACGCTTGTAGGTTTCCGGCCAACCACCTGTCATGACACCATACACAGCTCGGTCAACAGGCTTGTAAGCCATCGTATTCAGTAACCGTTCACGGTCATTCATCGCTTGTACCCTCACTTGGAGAATTGGTATAGGTCATTCGATAGCATACCAAATATGGTATGCCCGTATGCTATGATCGTATGATTGTATATTCAGCCTATAGAATTAGTACAGTCACAGCACAAACTTGGTATTGTCATCACATCATTTGGTTGCAGTATACATCGTTGCTGCTGCACTAAAGGCGAGTTTAGATATGTTTCAGCTCGAACCCCTGTTGGAAACACATATTCCGGCGCTATGTCCATCAAAGGCTGCAGCACGAACGCCCTAAGGCAAGCACGAGGATGCGGAACCACCAGCCTAGGCGGTTTGTTGATGATCTCTTGACCATATAAGATCAAGTCCAGATCGATCGTCCTCGGGCTGCCATAATAGCGCCGCTCACGCCCGCCAACAAGCTCCACCTGCAGAAGCCTTGTTAGGAGCTGCTCGGCACCTATGTCCGTTTGAACTTCAATCACAGCATTGAGGAAGTCCGGTTGGTCTCCGTCGATTCCGATCGCCTCTGTGGCATATACTCCAGACACAGCTGTCACACGGCAGTCCGACTGGTGCAGCCTATTGACCGCATCCTGCATGTTGGCAAGACGAGGCTCGATATTCGAACCCAAACTAATATAAGCTTTGACTATCCCCTTCATCTCCATATGTCACCACCATTGATATAACCCGACTAACACGGGAAGCACCGATACATAGGTGTTCTCAGTAGGCTTCCGAGCAACGACCACAATGCGCTCGTGACGTAGTCACCTACTATCAACCCCATGAAGAACGGTAGAGCATTTCGATAGCTTTTCACTCCGCCCACCTTTAAAAAGCTTACCTTAAATACCCACGCAATGAGAAACGGCAGCCATAACCAATCCATCGTGCTGGTATTGCCAAGCACATATCCGGCTGGATGCAGCGGCCACCACACAAACGCGGTTCTAGCCGCACTTAAGCCAATAGTCACCAAGGTGCCAAACCCGGCAGCGCCTATCTGCGACCAATCTGGATTCTTCGGATTGAGTGCCGCCGCAGAAGCCGTTTGATACGGATTCAACCCCATGGCCGTGCGCCAGACATCCACCTTACTGCTTGCCGCTCCGGTTTGATAATACACCGTTAGCAACGCAATGAACCCGGTGATAATACCAACGGCTGACGCCAACATAATCATCCCACTGAGTATCGAGCGACCTTTACCGGGACGATGCTGCATCTTGATAGCTTCCGCACTCACTGGCATTGGGCAGCACCGCATCTCTACGGAAAACCAGGTAAACATAGCCATTTTGTGCATGTCTTGCGTGGATATGTTTATGGTGCCAAGTGTATTGTGAGTTACATTAACAGCAGACAACATCGGTCCCATCGTCCATGCGGGACCGGCTTCAGCACGCAGCCGCGCAATGGTCAGCGAAAAGGCCAAGTATATGATGAGGTACACACCAAATACTATCGGCGATATCTTGAACACCAAACCGAAGCCCATCATGGCTGCAAAACCGACCAACAGCCCGATACAAGCAGCACGATAACTCATCGGTTCATCGGCATCATCAGCTTTGTCTGGATGCACTGCACCTTGCCAGACATCGGCAAGGTGATGCCTAGCTATCCAGATCGTCATCAAGGCTAAGCCGATGAACCCGCCTACTCCTTGCCCTGCGAGATACGGCCACTGCCCGCTAGTTCCTGGTCCAGAGTTCAATCCAAATGCGTTAGTGGCTACATTTTCCAAACGCGTGAGGATATAGAAAAATGAGCAGCTAAAACTAACATCCGCAGGCAGCAGGTAGCCCAAACCTATCGCTAGTGGATAGAAAGTGGACTGCAGCGCCCCCATCGCATTCCATGGTTTCTCCGTAAAAAATGAGCTTAAACTGTATGCGCGCAGTTGCAGATACGGGATGTTCGGAAACAATGTATTCAGGCTGTTCATGCTTTCTAGAATGACGGGCACTAGAAATCCTGCCCACATCAGCTTGTTTCGAAAGAAACCTGACTGCGGATCAATCATCTCTATGGGCAGCTGAACTATAGGATAGGTCAAGCGCTCACGGTCCATCCACTGTTTGCGGAACATGGCGTTAACGCAATACATCGTCCACACCATCACCAGCAAAAAGCAGCCCCAAAAGCTCAAAGGTCCCAACCATGCTTTCCATGGCACTGCGCTGTTTCCTCGGTAAAACTTCTCCGTCACTTCGGCACTCGGCATAGCCCAAGCGGGGATGCTTTTTGTGACATTTGCGATATCTGTAGAGCTAATTCCGTAATGGTATCCTGCTGGCAGTGTGGTGACGATAAACTGCAGCATACCCATTCCCGCTAAAACCGTGGCAATTGTGATGAGGATGTATACACACATCATCTCGCTCGGCGTGAGTTCCTTGCCAGGTTTCACCCGCTTAACTAGGCCATTACACACAATCAACAGCAGCAGTGTGCACAATGGAGGCATCATTAATGACGTGGAATTGAGGTCAGTTTGCGAGATAACCTCGCCGTATATGGTCCAGAAGACATTGGGGATGATAAGCAGTAAACCGAGTATGATGGCACGATAACTAAACCCAAACGCAGGTGAACGCTTCATGTTAGCCTCTTGTATCAATAAAGATGTCTGCTGCATGATATTTATACAAGGAATGCGATATATCCTACATCAATACTTTATAACCACTCGCACCACATACTGGCTCAACATACAGTTTTGAGTTTCGTCAACATAGTATTTCAGTTATTTTCACAATATTGTCGTTAATAACTGGTATTTGTGTTGATTTTATGCAATATTGCTGTTTATAATATCTGCATACACGGATTTTTCACCGATGTAATTCTCGATTTGCTAAGGCAGACAGAAATGCTAGTTGAATTCAATGTCTCAAACTACCGATCATTGCGCAGCAAGGTCACGCTAAGTCTTGTGGCATCACCAGACGACAACTATCTGGAGAACACTTTCTTAGACCCTAGCGGAAAGCTCCGGCTGCTCAAGTCTGCGGTGATATATGGGCCAAATGCGTCTGGTAAATCAAACATCATCAAGGCGCTGGGGCTGATGCGCCAGATTATCCTGTCATCGCACGACATGCAGCGCGGACAACATATTGACGTCACCCCATTTATGCTGGACGAATCCGACCAAGCAGCCCCCACGCAGTTTGAAGTAACTTTCATCACAGATGGTGTGAAATACACCTACGGATTCAGTGCGACACAACTAGCGATCGCCGATGAATGGCTGTATGAGGCGAGTATGGCGGGACAGCGAATCTCTCCACGGCTGCTGTTTGAGCGCCATCGGCGGTCTGACAGCGGATATGACAGCAAGTTCGGCGAATATTGGAAGCCTCGGAATGACAAAATTGCCGACAACACTTTGGACAACCAGCTCTATCTGGCGAAATATGCGCAAAACAACCATGATCTTGCTGGGACGGTATATGACTGGTTTCTGAATAGATACTGCACGATGATTAATCACTCGGATGTGCGCCCTGATATCGGCATCACGGCAGATTTGTGCTTAAATGACGACTGTATACATGAGCAGGTCGGCACTATCATGCGTGAAGCTGACCTTGGCATCCATAGCATCCGATGTATCAAAGACACATCCGCACGTGATGGTTACCGCGTGAAGACACTTCACCTGTTGCAGAACGGCGGACACAGCGTGGAGTTCGACCTGCAGCATGATGAATCCGATGGCACACAGCGTCTATTTGCACTTGCTGGCCCCTTCATTCAATCTATCTTCCATGGCAATGTGCTGTTTTGTGATGAGCTAGATTCTAGTTTGCATCCCATGCTCACGCGAGCCATGGTTAAGCTAGTGCACCAGCAAGCCTCGGCACCATTCCAGTTTGTCTTCACAACACACGACTGCTCCTTGCTTGATGGTGATCTCTTCCGGCGTGATCAGATATGGTTTACTGAGAAAGACACACAGCAGCAAACAACCATTCACCCCCTTTGGGGCAGCAAAGCACGAGTAGAACAAAACTTTCGAAAAGCATACATGGCAGGCAGGTATGGAGCGGTACCGTCTGTCCGTGAATTCACTGTATAAATCACAACCCTTAATCGTCAAAGCAACCAACAGATTAGTTCACAACCGACAACAGTATAGGTCAGACTAAAATCAGAACGGCACCTATTACATACAAATATCTCGATGTGCACTGCACTTGCCTACCAACTCGTGTAGAATAACATACACGCATATTATATTCAGAGAAGAGGTATGGATTTTGGTAACACCTCCACTTCCCGATGATATCTCGCTGTCAAGTGAACCACGTCTCGTCATCGTCGCGGACATGTTGTCCACCGGTGAATTAGGCGAGGAACTTCTGATCGTTACCGATGAACAACTCTTAGTGTATTCGCGAGAGCTTAGTCGATCGGTATTACGGCTTGACATCCCCTTCGCTGAGCTCTCGGAGTTCAAAACGGAAAGCCTGGTTGGCGGAGGCCGCCTTACAGCTAAACGCGATGACTGCGTCATTGAGCTGGTTCGATACACTTCTCGCGAGATAGGTCGATTCGCCTCAGTTGCCGGCCTGTTGGAGAAGTGGCATAAGGGTGAAGAGGCTTTAGTTCCCGAAGACGACCGTAAATACTGCCCGAAGTGCGGACTGCTGCTAGAGCGAGGCACTTCCGTGTGCCAGTTGTGCCGACCAGGATTCCAGACCATCAACAGGCTTGTGTCGTTCATGAAGCCCATCAAGTGGCAGGCATTGGGGCTGACGGGCATGGCGATGTTGGGTACAATCATCGGGCTAATTCCGCCATACCTTCAAAAGCCGTTAATGGACAGCGCGTTAGCCCCTAAGATAGACATCAGTAAAGCTGATCGCCTAAAGATGTTGTTGTGGTTAACACTGGCATTAATCGCGGTAAGGGTGGTAGGTGCACTCGTGAGTGCATTCCAGAGCTGGCTCAGCGCCTGGGTTGGCAACCGCATCACTCACGACATCCGCACAAAACTATATAAGCATCTGCAGTATCTTTCGCTGGGATTTTTCGATAAGCGCCAGATCGGCTCGGTCATATCTCGTGTCAACCAAGACACAAACAACCTGCAGCAGTTTTTGATATGGGGTGCGCAAGACCTAGTCATCAACTTGCTGCAAGTAGTGGGTATTGGCGCCATGCTCTTTGCCATGAGCTGGAAGCTCGCACTCATCGTGGTGTTGCCTACCCCTATCGTGACGGCACTCGCACAGGCTATCTGGATGCGGATGCGCATTAACTTCCGCCGGATGTGGCGGCGATGGAGCACCCTCAACAACGTGTTGACCGAAGGGCTCAACGGGTTGCGTGTCGTCAAAGCCTTCGCTCAGGAAAAGCGAGCCATAGAGCGGTTCGATAAAGCCAGCATTGATGTCGCCACAAGCGCTGTGACAGTTGACCGAAGTTGGGCGTTCCTGTTCAGCGGTATATCGCTGCTAATGATGCTGGGCACTATGCTGGTTTGGTATTTCGGCGGGCGCGAAGTTCTTGATGAGAAGATGAGTTTAGGAACTTTAATGGCGTTCATTACATTCGTCGGTATGTTCTACCAGCCAGTCGGTTCATTAAGCTCACTGCTTAACTGGAGCAGCCGCGCTATGACCGCTGCCGAACGCATCTTTGAGGTTCTTGATACGGAGCCAGAGGTCAAAGAGTCAGACAAAGCACAAGCACTGCCGAACATCGTGGGCACAGTAGAGTTCCATGGCGTCACATTCGGATACGAACCGCACCGAAACGTGTTGAAGGACGTCAGCTTCAAGGTGGAGCCCGGCGAGATGATTGGGCTAGTTGGTCACTCAGGCGCAGGTAAGAGCACGGTAATTAACCTGCTCTGCCGGTTCTACGACTGCATCGAAGGCTCTATCACCATTGACGGTGTAGACATCAAAGACCTGAAGCTTGAAGAGATACGCAAGCAGATCGGCTTGGTGCCGCAAGACACTTTCCTATTTGCAGGCACCATCGCGGATAACATCGCATATGCAAAACCCGATGCCACCCGCGAAGAGATCGTGAGTGCCGCACGCGTAGCGAATGCGCATGAGTTTATCATCCGCCGTCCAGACGGCTACGAAACGCTGCTTGGTGAAGGCGGACAAGGCCTTTCGGGTGGTGAAAAACAGCGGATCGCAATCGCACGAGCTGTTCTGCACAACCCAAAGATACTCATCCTCGATGAAGCCACTAGCCAAGTCGATATCGAAACAGAAAAGCAGATACAAGAAGCCATCGACCGGTTAGTCAAGGGGCGAACCACCTTCGCTATTGCACACCGGCTGAGCACTTTGAAGAATGCCGACAGGCTGATCGTGTTGAAACAGGGCGAGGTGGCTGAGGTTGGCAGTCATACGGAACTGCAAGATAAAGAAGATGGCGAATTCGCGAAACTGGTCAAGATGTATCAAGAGATATCACGCGTGCGCGGAGTAGCTAGGTAGTGAGCTCATTGCCAACAAACCAATGTATCTGGCAAGAAAGGCTGTGAATATATGTTAGATCCTGCTGTAAAGCCTGCCGATGTGCAGCTTAAATATGAAAACAACCGTCTGATGTTCCTGCCACAGGATTCAGAGGAATGGATACCAGTCAGCCCGGCTTCATCTTTTCCATTGACTGATCCTGAGCACTTCATCTCGCTGCTCAACCATGAGCAGAAGGAAGTAGCTTTCCTTGAGAGCATGGAAGGGCTGAAGCCCGAACCGTTGGCGGCGCTTAAGAAGGCAATGCATGCCCAGTATGTCACACCGCAGATATCTGCCATACACAGCATTGTGGATATGGCAAAGCGTGAGCGCGTCGATATCACTGAGTGGCATGTGGAAACAGACAGAGGCCCGGTGGTGTTCCGGGTGCGGCACTTCAACGACAGCGTCAAACAACCGCGCCCTGGGTATGTCACCATCATGGACATTGAGGGCACTCGGTATGACATTCGATGTACCAAAGAACTCGATGAGCTCAGCAAGCGTTGGCTGCTGGCCCGCATGTAGTCAAGTCCGACTTTAGTAAAAAGCCCTCAGTTTGGAGCAACTCCAAACTGAGGGCTTTTTCGTATATGTCGATTTTTCTATAGAAGCACTTTGACGATGAGTTTCTTATCGACTTCCGACTGGTTGTTCACTGCGATGTTGGGCATATGCGCATCCTGCGGAAAGAAGACTGCGAACATGCCCGAATTGACTAAGCACAGATTTGCAGCATCACCCGCAAAGAATTCGATATCCTTTGTGCCGTCGTATGGTTGATTCGTCACCAAGCCGCGAACAGCAGTATAACCCATGCACTCGCAGCCTGAAACCACAATTTGTATGTCGGCATACTTGCGATGCGCTTCCCATCTGCCGCCATCACAGATAGTAGCATTCTGCTGCACATTCACATATAGGTTTTGACCGTCTATCTCGTGGCGTCCAGGCTCCAAGGCTGCATAATCGGTGTTTAAAATCCAGTCCACAGCCTGGTCAAATCTCGCACTTAAGCTGCGCAGAATAGTGATGTTATCTATCGTGTCGATTATCATTTTCGATCTCCAATTTCTCGGTATATATGCGATAGCTTATCGCAGAGCGTGCCCCAGTCATATCTTTCGGAGACCTCAGCGGCAGCGATTCTGCCAATAGCGGACCACTCCTCGCGATGCCGCAGCGCCTTAAGAAGAACCCTGATCAAGTTATCAACTTCACCAGCATGGAATGTCCAGCCGGTCAGCCCATCGGTGACACACTCGGGCAAGCCGCCCGAATCGCTCACGACGATGGGCAGATGAGCGCTCATTGCCTCAAGCGGAAACAGTCCCTGCCCCTCCCGCCGGCTTGGCAGACACGCGAAATCAGCCGCGGCAAGGTAACTCGATATATCTGCTTGATATCCCTCAAAGAAGATGCGGCCTGGAGCCAGATGCTCCGCCATCTCCTTCAGCATAGCCATGTCAGGACCATCGCCAACAATCACCGCACGAATGGCTGGTATCTGTGCGATGGCCTGCACCAGCAGATCCACCCCTTTGTCGGGCATTAAGCGCGCAACGCACAACAGTAATGGCTCGTTGCTGTCTATACGAAAGCGATTCTTGAGTTCACTAACATGCTGTTCATTAGCTGCAGACTGTTTCGGGACACCGCCCGGCAGCACGCAAGCAATCTCAGCGCAGTGAGGGTAAAAATCCAGCCATGCGTCTACCACAGCCTGAGAGACGCCGATTATCCGTCGGCAATGCATCAGTCCATGACCAAACAAGCGGGTTTTGATACCGCCAAGTTTGGCCGGCGGCATGTTATGAAGCATCAAAACTGACCGCTGAGGCGGCATCATACTCGCTGCGCCAAAACTCCGCAGGCCATGGATGTGCACGACATCGTAGTTTCGGCTGAGCATGTTTAAGCGCATCGCAAGCAGCAGGTCGCCAGGTGAAGGACGGTCTGGGATATCCCATTCATGCCATTTGATGTCTGGGATCGCTTCATGAACCGACCGCGGCGATGCAAGTGCAACTTCAAATCCTGCAGACCGCAGGCGCGGCAGCATCTCCGCTAGCCAGCGTTGGATACCGCCCACAGCAGGACGGCAAACATGCAGTATCTTCATTACTCGTGTGCAGTTTTAGGATGTATTTGAATTTCTACACGGACTTCATCGCTGCCCACCAAACTCGTTCCCGGGGCAACCTTCAGTTTTACGTTGGTGGTAAACGACTGGTTCAGTCCCTCAACACTAATCGGCTCCGTGTAGATAACATTGCCCGTATCGCTTTCGCTGCCATTATTAACAAGCACCTCAGCAGGTTCTGCGATGATTCGAGCCACCTCATAGCCATCTGCTGGCTGCCCCATCAACTGCGGATACACACGGGCAGATACCGATAGCTGTCGCGGCGATAATGCTATGATTACCCTGACCATATTAGGTCTCATCGTTAAGCCATTGATCGGGCGGTTTTTGGCGTCAACAACCATCACGGGAAGCTCCTCATCAAGCGCCGCTCCTGGGCGATTGGGCACAGCACTCACAACAAGCCGTTTCGCCTTCTTCAGCAGATCCGAAGGGCCGGATACCACTACCTGATCAGGATTGAGCACAGGTTTGGAGTAGACATAGCCGCTTTCGGGTGTGTTCACAAACAGACACTCCACAGGCATCTGACGCTTACCAATGCGTGTAACAAGCGCTTTAACTGTCTCTGGCTGAATCACTAGATCCAGCTGCTGTGTAATGCTTTGCGGGATATTCAGATGCACCGGCGCGGCTACTTCGCCTTCACGCAACGTATCGCCAGATATCGAGGCCCGCAAGCTGCTAACCGATATCTTGTTAAGCAGGTTCTTGGGCCCACTCACCCTAACGGACACCTCGGTAGGCTGCAGCTCACAGTTGTAATCATCAGGCAAGTTATTTACAGACACCGGCACAACATAGCTCTGCGTCATCACCGGGTTCTTGTCTGCCACGACATAGAAGTAAATCAACAGTGCACAGACAAACGCCATGATTTTTTCCGGTAGGTTCTGCTTAAAAGAGGAGATCATTTCGCATCCTCCTTCTTAACCTTCCGGCTTTTTTGTCGTCGCGATATGAAGGTAACAAGCGACACAATGCCTTGGCGGATCGCGCTGCCGCCTAGGTTATCGTGTATACCCGAACTCTGTGATGGGCTTAACAGCTCAATCAGGCGCTTACGCAGACCGTCTTCACGGAAACCGCGCTGCAGCTTGCCTTCAAACGCTAAGGATATGATGCCGCTTTCCTCTGACACAACGAGCGCGACAGCTCCCCGTTCCGATGCTCCGATTGCAGCTTTGTGCCGCATGTGCACGGCCTCGTCAATATGCTGGTTTTCGGAAAACGGCACGGTAGCGCCCGCACACACGATGCGGTCATTAACAACAACAACAGCACCGTCATGCAGCGGGTTGCCTGTATAGAACAATGCTGTCAACAACTTCGCGGTGACTTTAGCATCAAGCGGAGTGCCTGCACTGAGGTAGTGATCCAGCTCTGCATATGGTTCAAAAATGATCAACGCACCTGTTCGTTCTTTTGCCATCGTTGTTGCCGCTGAGACAATTTCATTGACGACAGGATGCAGGTGTTCCTTATTGATGGGGCTGATTGCTTGCTGCCCCCATATACCGAGACGGCCGATAACCTCTAGAAAATGCCGCAGTTCTGGGTAGAACAAGATGACCAAAGCCACAGGTCCTAAAGGCAGTACCTGCCTCAGCACCCAGTTGAATGTGGTCAACCCAAGTTTGCCACTCGCATACACCATGAAAAGGAACAGAAATAACCCGTAGAAAATCTGCCAGGCACGCGTTCCCTTCGCCAATAAAATCAGGCGGTACAGCAGATATGTGACTAACAGTATGTCAATTACTGTGACAACTGTAGCCACCAAGTTCATGTTGGATAGTGAATGTGTAATGCTTTGAAATAGTTGCGAAAGTTGCGACACTTAAAACCGCCACGATACGATCATATAGGAGCTTAACATATATAGCATACTCTAATTTTACGCATAAACGCCTCGATTCTGCTCCCGGCGGAGCATCATGTGGTTCCGCGATGTGATCGTGGATGCGGGCACAATATCGATACCCCAAATCGCACCCTACGGATTGAAGCTGACAGCGATTTTAACAAAAGAATAGACATCAGCAAAACAATCGCCATCGCTACAAAATAGCATCAGCTTAAGGCTGCGGATAGTAGACCATCTGCTGCATCTTCATAGGAACCCTTGCCGACATATTCGCTTGTGGTTTCCATCCATCGGGCAGCAAGCAGCCATACAAAGCGGCATGAGGGGCAATGCACTCCCACGTGGTGAACTCGTTCTGCGAAGGCTCCAAGCTGGGATGTATAAACACTCGCCGCATGATGGGATACATCCGCTCAATATGCGGCCGAACAATCGCCACGGCATCCCACATCCATTCGCCCTTGCGAGGCAGCTCCTTCAACCGCTTGTTCACATCAACAGAGCGGCTTAACTGCGGTAATACCACCACTGGTGTGTCATCGTAAAAGTCGGTAGAATCCGGGTGAGCCTTCTCCATGAGGCTGTATTGATACCACCACGAGCTGGCGCTCATTCCATATGTCAGCGTAAACGGTGATATACCCGGAACCGGCTCATCGATACCGTCGCATTGACTGTCGATATGCTGAATAACCACCGGAAACACGCTGCCGACACCTGTCTCCAGACTGCGGCCAAGTTCGTTGGCACCAAGCTGCCAGTTAGCTCCATTTATCGCCGCATCAAAATACTTTTGCTGACCAGTCACTCGGTAGGCTAGTATCTGCAGCCGTGCTCGATAAGCAGGATGGCCCATACCCCACCCCATATTATTGAAATACTTGTGGTCAATCGGCCGCCATACATTGCGATACGGCAAGCTCTCGCTGCCATGTTCAAACACATCAGCTTCGGCAAGCACACCAGATAATAGCTGTTGTTTTTCGGAAGGTGTCAGCAGATCACTGCATAATGGCGTCACAAACGCAAGGTGAGGTATGGCGTCGGGCAACCCCTCAAGCATTGATGACACCCCGCCATAATCGCGGAACTGCTGAAGATACGCTGCTTCGCCGGTTGCCACGGCCAACTGCAGTGCCGCTATAGGCCGATACACCCCACCCATATCGATGGGCTGCGGGGTTTCGCGGAAAGTGATTCTGCGGCCAGCCAAGTTGCTCTGCCTGGCACCGTCCAGGACCGTGAACTGGAAGTTCGAGATCCGGTTGGCATCATTACGAGCCCAATCGTAGGCTTTCCGAGCCGCTTTCAGATAAGCCTCTGCTTTATTTCGATCGTATGGTTTCAGCAGCCTGCTCATCTGGGCAGCCGCAGCCGCAAACGCCCAGCTGCTGGCCCGATCGGGCATCCCGCAATAGAACCGCTCATTATCCTTGTCCGCAGTGCCGGTAGGCGCAGGATGGGAGGTTTGCTCTATCCATCCCGCGACACCGCCTTGCGCATTCTGCGTTTTTGCCCAGATGTCTATACCGACCATCGCTTCGTCGAGGATATCGGGTATCCCATTTCCCGATTCCGGAATCTGAAGCTGCCCATCGGTAAATTTCGAAGGATACATCTCAAAGGCCCCACATAAATCCCATACGGCTTCATAGTGCCAAAACCTGCGGTCGAAATCGGCTGCGTCGTGCCATCCGCCCTTAAGTCCGGGTATTAGGCGGTCGGTTTTGGTGCTATACACCATGGTGAAGGGGTTAATGCTGATTGGCTTACCTTGTTCGTCGAGAAAACCATAGATATTGTCATCTGCTTCCACCCCGTTTGGGTTGTTATAGTATTTATTGCCTTCTGGGATGAAAGCGGCCTGATATGTCTGCTGATGGCATGCAGCTCTTGCCCACTGCGTACACTTACGCTCAAGCGCCGTTCCGCAGCGTTGATGATAAAGCCCACGCATGGTTGTATAGAATGGTTGAGCGTATACATATTTATCGATACGAAAAGGCCAGCTTGAGCCGATTCCGCGAATATATACCACATACTCACCCGACATCTTCAGCTCACTAAAGTCCAGTTCGCACACATCCTCACCGTTCAGTGGTTGGTTGTCGCGGATGGCTGCAGAGTTACGAGCTCGTAGCTTTATCACTCCTTGGTATACCTTGCGCTTGTTTTGTGCGTTCAACACTTCGAATGGTCTACCGATCAGGTGATCCACAGGCATGGCGCCCGCTTCACCCAACCACATGCCGAAATAGGCATGCTTAGGTGTGTCCGGCCGGTAACCAACTTGATTGACTTTGATACTCCAACATCGGCATGATGGGCTGCCGGCAGCTAGTTCCAGCTTCTGACCATTTGGAGCGGTGATAGAGAAGCGTTCGGAACGCATACCAGCGGGCAGCTTGATGTAGATATACTCCACAAGACGCGGTAAAGGCAGTGGTGATGCTTGCGGCAAAGGATCGGGGAAAGCATCAACACTCTGTGTCCAAATGCTGCATGTTTCAGGATGCCGACCATTGATAAGCCACTGGTTGTTACTCACTAATTGGCGTAACATAGCGGGTCGGATTTGCTTCCACACTGCTAGCGTTTGGAACTTCAGAAGCATGATGCGCTTCCAATATGTGGCATCAGTATATTCCTGCAGCGTTCCGAACTGAGCCTTGCGGCGTGCTTGCACGGCATCTGTGCTGTCCCATACCAAACAGAGATACTGGTCTGACAGAACACGGACATCCTTGACTTCAGATTGTGTGTAGTTTAACAACGAAGCAGATGATCGCTTCTTGTCAACATCAGGTGTTGACTGACTCATGTTCGGCGACTGAGACATGGCTTACCTCTCGGTTGGTATGGCGCAAAAATAACCTAACCGTTATGTATACGGTCAAATATAGTGAGAGCATTCCACCTTAAGTATAATGTAGCTGATTAGTTTAACCAGCAGCGACAGGCTCCAAAGGAAGGCATACTGTGAGCGATCAAGACCCATGGCCAATCATCTCAATGGATGACAGGGTAGATAAAAGCACCAACCGATTACGCCAGATGCGTATATTCATCGCTATCATGGCGGTAGCGTTTCTGTTAGTCGCGTGCATCATCATGTGGGCAGCTCACAATAGAAAAGCAAAATCGGCTGCTGCTTATGGCAGTTTCACAAACAGCTACCAAACAACCAATACCACACCTACCGATGAAAGCTATGCAGCTTCGAGGAACCAAGGTGTCACACGCATCACTGGCAATACAGATTGGCAAAATAGAAACACAGAAGCACACCCCACCATTCCAACGGAACAACGCCCATTCAACACCCGCGACAGTGTAGACGATCAAGAGGACACCGATACATCGCTGAAGCTGCAGATGCAGACCATGCGAGACACTTACGAAGGTCAATTGGCGCAGTATCGACAACAGTTGGAAGATCAACGTCAGCTCATCGCCACACAGCGGCTGCTTATAGAACAACTTCAAACCCAGAGCAAACAAAACACGCCGAATTCTCAAAACGGCTATGCCGGTTTCTACCGCTGCAGCAACTGCGGTGAAGGCATTAACTGGGTGCAAACGAGTGCTTCTCCAGACGCATCGGTGGGTGGAAAATGCCCTGCCAGTGCGAATGGACATCACTTCTGGATAAAGATGTGATGAACATGGGATCAACACCATAGGCATCGTTGCGCCTTAGTTCGTTATGGTATGTGAGGGTTTACGGCTTGCATCAAATCTGTATATCCCATACCATAAGTTAGGCAGCATACTTTTTACTCGCCTTAACGATAAAGCGAGCAATTGATTCGCGAAAGCAGGAACATCATGGCAGACAACAAAAATCTCAATGATTCCCAGAACGATTCGCTGGACTGGGATTCCATACAAAGTGACCTTAAGCAACTAGAGGAACAACGAAAAAACGGCAAAAAGAAGGGCTCTGGTGGATCCGCATCTGGAGCTTCCTCTCAGAGCGGTGAGTCTGCTTTAAGCAAGGTTCCACTGCCAGTAGCTATCGGGTTGCTCGTGGTGGCCGTGATTGCGATTATCATATTCGCCGTGTCTCAAAGCAAACAGAGTGCGGGGCCAACTATGGTAACACCTCCTGGTATGGGCAAAGAGATGTCTCCATCAATGATGTCACCGAAATCACCAGGTAGTGGAGGTGAAAGCTCTTCCGGCTTCAGCTCTAAAGGCCAGGGTAGTATGCAAGGTACTCAAACTGTGCGTCCCGGCATAACCAGGCCAGGTGTTAGCCCCACTTCCGATACTTCAGCGACAGGAACATGGACGGGTGCCGGCACCATGTCGGAGCAAGATAAACGGCGAATTGAAATGCAGCGTCGAAACCAGGTCAAAACGACAAGGGTACAGACTCGACGAAACACAACATTTAATACTCGCACTAACCAGGTTCGTCCAAAAGGCAACCGAGCCAACGAAGGTTTTGGTACCGACCCCGATCAAACGGTTAACGACTACTAATATCTTCGCAACACACGATATTCGCTCTGCCCGAAACACTGGGCAGAGCATTTTTTGTGCTGTACGGAGCATGTTGGTACAATGAAATTGGAAATCTGGATATTCTACCGAAAGGTGTTATATAACTGTGACCCTAAAAATAGGCCTTCCAAAAGGCAGCTTACAAGAATCAACGTTTGAACTATTCAAACGCTCAGGATTTGATTTTCGTGTTTCTGCTCGTTCATACGAGCCAGAAATCGACGATAAGGAGATCACTCCTCGACTAATTCGCCCTCAAGAGATCCCTCGTTACGTGCAGATGGGTGTTATTGACTGTGGTATTAGCGGAAAAGACTGGATAGAAGACAACGCAGTCGATGTTGTTGAATTATGCGACCTCACCTACAGTAAGGTCACACGCAATCCGGTA
This sequence comes from uncultured bacterium, assembly GCA_964519405.1. GTDB lineage: Bacteria > Armatimonadota > HRBIN16 > HRBIN16 > HRBIN16. The sequence continues at coordinate 38,059 of CAZFLA010000001.1, read as the reverse complement.
CGCGTTGTATTGGCCGTCCACCATGATGACCCCATTAAGTGCGTAAAGGATCTAGAGGGTAAGCGCATCGCAACGGAGTATGTGCGTTTAACTGAGCGATATCTGGAATCTCACGGGGTTCACGCAGATGTTGAGTTTAGCTGGGGCGCCTGTGAAATGAAAGTGCCAAGCCTCGTAGACGCTATCGTCGTAAACACAGAGACAGGCAGCAGTCTTCGTGCACACCACCTTGAGATCATCGATACGATCATCGTGTCTACTCCGCGGTTGGTCATGAACAAGAAAGCTTACGAAGATCCTTGGAAGCGCGAAAAGGCCGAAAACCTGGCGATGCTTCTTCAAGCTGCATTGAATGCCGAAAACCTGGTTGGTTTGAAAATGAACGTACCAGTAGACGCCATTCAAGAGGTGCTAGGGATTTTGCCTGCTCTGAAGAACCCAACGATCAGCCCATTATCTGATAAGAGTTGGGTAGCCGTTGAGACCATACTCGATCAGAAGGTAGCTCGCGATATGATCCCGGCACTCAGACGAGCCGGCGCTAACGGCCTCGTTGAGTATACACTTCGCAAGGTTATTGAATAGCTAAATGATTGCACGTATACGCGGTGAGCTTGTGAGCTCCGATAACATTTCTGCCATTGTAGACGTCAATGGAATTGGATATCGTGTGTTATTGCCGGACTCCACGCTGACCGCGTTACCCGCAATCGGTGAAGAAGTCATCTTTACCACTCATCTTCACGTTCGTGAAGATGAGTTAACCCTATATGGCTTTAGCGATGACGCGGAATGCAAGCTGTTCGAGCTTCTGCTCACAGTTAGTGGAGTGGGACCGCGAGCGGCTCTTTCGTTGTTGAGCACATTTGGAGCCGCACAGATGGTGCAGTTAATCGCCTCTGACGACACACGCACCATCACAAAAGCACCTGGTATTGGAGCTAAAACCGCGCAGCGTATTGTGATCGACCTAAAAGAGAAAGCCTCAGAGATGAGTCTGCTGTCTCGGTTCGATCAGCAAAATGCGGCCAAGCGTGTGATTGCCCCTGCCGATGATGCCATCACGGCACTTATTGGGCTGGGATATCATAGGCAGGATGCGCGCACCGCTGTTGAAAGAGCATTATCGGTTGATTCCGCGGCTAAAGATGCGGGCAGCTTAATTAAACTGGCGCTTCAAATACTTACGGCTGGCCAAAACTAGCCAGTTGTTTTTCCAAACTTGATATGCAGTAAAGAGGTTAGTTGGTGTCGGATTTTACCGGCGTTGAGTTCGATAGAATAGTCTCACCCGAGCAAACAACACGTGAAGCCGAAGAGGAGTTAAGCCTTCGCCCCCGGCGTCTGCGTGAGTTTATTGGGCAGAACCAGCTTAAGGACAATCTGAACATTTTTATCCAAGCCGCTCAAGGTCGAAGCGAGCCGCTGGATCACGCCTTGTTGTACGGGCCTCCTGGCCTTGGAAAAACAACATTAGCCAATATCATCGCTCACGAAATGAACACCACCATTAGGAGCACCTCGGGGCCAGCTATTGAGCGGCCTGGAGATCTTGCGGCGATACTGACCAACCTTGAGCCCAATTCGGTGTTGTTTATCGACGAAATCCACCGATTATCGCGGCCGGTTGAAGAGATACTCTACCCAGCTATGGAAGACTATCAAATCGACTTGATCATTGGCAAAGGGCCTGCGGCCCGAACCATCAAGATCGATCTTCCAAAGTTTACATTAGTCGGCGCCACCACCCGAGCCGGATTGCTCACATCCCCACTCCGAGCCCGTTTTGGCATAATCAACTATTTCCAGTTTTACCAACCCGACGAACTGCGGATCATCATCGGCAGAAGTGCTGATATCCTGGGTGTAACCATAGATGAAGAAGGTTCTGCTGAAATCGCACTCCGCAGCCGTGGTACCCCCCGAATTGCCAACAGACTGCTTCGACGAGTGCGTGATTATGCGCAGATACAAAACAACGGGAATATCACACAAGCGTTGGCAGATCACGCCTTGCGCCAACTTAATGTTGACAGCCTTGGTCTAGACGAATTCGACCGGCGGTTCCTACTGCTGCTCGTAGAAAAATTCGACGGCGGGCCTGTCGGCATAGATACATTGGCTGCTGCACTAAATGAAGAACGCGATACGATAGAGGATGTATATGAACCATACCTCATTCAAATCGGCATGCTTAACCGCACGCCTAGAGGACGGATGGCAACGCAGCGAGCATTTGAGCACCTCGATGTACCGCTGCCCAGAAATAACGACCAGAGGCTCTTCTAGAGGAGGTTGAATCAATGTTTTGTCCTGATTGCGGATTTGAAGCTGTTGAAGGAAGTCGGTTTTGCAAGCGATGTGGTCATCGACTGACGCAAAGCGGCAACGCCCTTCAAGAAGAGCTCCTTAGCGCCATCGATGCACCCAATCCAGAGGGTGCTAGCGCTGCCGTTGGTGTAGAGCATCGCATCGAAGAACTATTGCAGGATGCCATGCGCAGCCAATCGGAAGGTGCTTACCAAGAAGCTTTAGTGATATGCGAAGCCATCTTGGAAGTTGACAAGTCAAACACCAGCGCACATTCGATGATGGCTATCATTTATGAAAAGCTGGAAAAAACAGCCTTAGCTGTGGAGCACCTAAAAGTCGTCACTCAGCTCAATCCGGGCAGTGTAGCCGATCGAATTCGGCTAGAAGAGCTTCAGCAGCAGCTTGGTTTCGGTCGCGTTAACAACGGAATAAGTCTACCGTCAGCTCCGGTCATAGAGCGTAAACCCATTAGCCCAATATGGATCGCCATAGGTTCTGCAGCAGTAGTATTTGTTCTTGGTGCAATAACACTGAACATGAATATGAACCGACACTCTGCAGCACGCCCCGCTTCAACAACCAATATGACAGATACGGGTGCACCGGCATTACCGAATAGTGTCGGCTTGCCTCAAAATACTCAGCCTACTGACCAAACTGCTTTACCAGCAAACTCAAACTCCATACAGCCATATGTTGCCGGCGGAGCACAACAGCAAGCCTCACAAACGCCGCAGGTCAATCCGCTGTTGCAGCAGCCCGAGCGCACACCGAGTTATCAGCCGCGCAGCAGCAACTCAGGATCAGGTCTATCAGCACTGCCAGCCTTACCGCCAATAACTGCCACACCCCGCAGCGAAACCGAAACACGCGAACCAGAACGTGTTAAGGAAACACCTGTCGAGGCGGCTGTAAAACAACCCGAGCCACGAGATACGGCTCCAAAAGGCATATATGAAATTACGGTAAGCAGCGGTGCGCCATCTAGACCTAAGCCAACCCAATCTGGCGGAACCGAAGTCGATACGCTGCTGCGTATCGCTTCTGAGAAAGCGTCAAGTGGTGACTATCGGGGCGCGTTGGACAGTTACAAAGCCGCTCAGTCCTACGGAGCAAACTCCGCAAGTGTCAGCAATAACATTGCACAAGCTCATCGGCGTTTGAATAACGTACAAGATGCCCGCAGAGCCTATCAAGACGCACTAAAGAAGGCAAATGATGCCATATCACGAGGCGTTAATGTAGCTCAAGCAACACGTGATAGAGAGAACGCAGAACAGGGGTTACGAGCATGCGGCGACTAGGTTTCATTCTGTGTTTTGTGATGTGTATAGCAGCCTTCTCCACGGTCGAAGCTCAAACCAAGGAGAAGCGGCCGTTGGTTGTTATCTACCAGATTGACAGCGCAGAATCGGCGTTTCCAATTACGGCAGCCTTAAGCGAGCAGATAGAGCAGACGAAGCGAGCGGACTCACTGGTTTACCAACCTTCAGAGCCGTTCATCCAACGACTTGTCGCAGAAGGTTCAATTGACAAAAACTTAGCGATAGCCGCACCTAATGCAACCCAGCAGCTTGCCATATCGGCAGCGTTAGGCGCACAGGCTTCATTGCAGATTTCAGCTCAGCTCGTAGAAGATACCGTTCAGGTTACTCCTTCGAAACAAATCGCAAAGAAAACTAAAAATAAACAACCTGTTAAATTCACGAAGAACATGACACTGCGCATATCGGCCGTATGGAAAGCAACAAATAGCAATCAGACATGGCAAAACAAGTTTGATTCCCCTGTCATTTACCGCGGATCAAACAAAGAGATTGACAGAATTAGCACCGCACGAACAGCCGCATCAACGCTTTCGACCAAACTTGTTGCAGAGCCCTTGAACGGCACGGCGATGATCGAAGCACCCACTAAAGAGACATCAACACCTGCACCTGCAGCAGTTGCTCCAGAAAGCCCTGCTGAACCGACGGGTGATACATCGAGTTTATCGAAGCAGAACGAAGAAGCTGGTGATCGCGCCTTGCAAGCCGGTGATCTTGCATTAGCCATCGCGAAATACCGTGATGCCATCAGTTTACAGCCGCTTCAACCAGCTCCGCGTGCGAAGCTTATAAACGCCTATCTTAAACTGAAGATGGATACGGAAGCGTTGAATGAAGCCAAACGGGCCACGGAACTTATTGGAGCAGTGTCGGAACTAGCAGGTCCACTCGCTGATGCGTATGTATCTGCTGATCAGCCAGAAGAAGCCGAGAAACTATTTCGGCAAATGCTCGACAAAGACCCATCAAACGTGCAGATAGCTTTGCGGTTGGTAGATGTTTTGTGGAACAACGGACGTCTTAACGAAGCCGAAACACTGCTTAAGAAGACTCTTGATGCAGCCAAAGATCATTACGAACCATACATGAAATTGGCTCATCTTTACGCATTGAAAAACCAATTTACCGACGCTGCCAATATGGTCACTCAGATCTACAAGTTGGTTCCTGATACCGATGAAACCACACGATCAGATATTTTCGGCAGCCTGGTTGCTGACTTGTATCCTTCTATTCAAAAGATCTGTCAGCTTAGCACCGATGCTATTAAGTCGCAGAAAGACAAAAAGACCACTCGCGAACAGCTTTACAATGAACTCACAACACACAGCAACGAAGCTGAGAAGCTTTATGGCTATGTGTCGGGACTTGTCCCGACTCCTCAGCAGATAACGCAGCATGAGGGCTATAAACTTAGTTGTGTATTACTTAAGAATGGCTTGGCCACACTGACTGATGCGATCACCAACAACGACGCAGCCCAACAGACGGAGGGTGAGACCAGTATCGGTGAGGCGCTACGAGAAGCCATCAGTGCAGGCAAGCAAAATACAGTTGGTGTACACTAGTTTTAGGTATTATTTACAATCATTAACCTTTCGGAGGATTTCCATTGCATTACGACAATAGAATTGATCTCACGACCCGCCAAATACCAACACATTGGTACAATATAGCATCCGATTATAAAGAGCCTATGGCTCCAATGATTAATCCGGGTACAAAAGAGCCGCTAAAGCCGGAAGAGCTTGAGGCTATTTTCCCACGCAACCTCATTGAGCAAGAGCTGTCAACTGAGCGTTGGATTGAAATCCCCGATGTAGTTCGTGACATATATACTAAGTGGCGACCCAGCACACTATTCCGTGCTCGCCGGTTAGAACAGATTTTGGATACCCCTGCACATATCTACTATAAGTATGAAGGAAATAGCCCTGCAGGCAGCCACAAACCAAACACTGCCGTTGCTCAGGTTTACTTCAATAAACTAGCAGGAACCACCCGTCTCGCAACCGAAACCGGTGCAGGCCAATGGGGTGCTAGTTTAGCTATCGCTTGTGCAATGTTCGATATCGAATGTATTATCTACCAAGTAAAGGTCAGTTACGAAACAAAACCCTATCGCGGTTTGATGATGCAGACCTTTGGCGGTAAGGTCTACGCTAGCCCAAGCAACAATACCGCATACGGTCGGAAAGTATTAGAACAGGATCCTGACTGCCCGGGCAGCCTCGGCATTGCTATTTCCGAAGCCGTTGAAGACACCGTCACACATCCTGGAACCAAGTATTCGTTGGGAAGCGTCATGAACCATGTTTGCTTACACCAAACCATCATCGGACAGGAAACTATCACCCAGATGGAAATGGCCGGTGAGGAACCGGATGTAGTCATCGCTTGTGTAGGCGGCGGCTCCAACTTTGCCGGCATCGCGTTCCCATGGATTGGACGCACATTGCGAGGCGAAAACACCAAGCAGGTGCGATGCATCGCCGCTGAACCTGCTAGCTGCCCCAGCCTGACTAAGGGTGAGTTACGCTACGACTTTGGCGATACCGCTATGATGACCCCGCTGATGAAAATGTACACTCTGGGCTGCGAATATATGCCACCGAGTATCCATGCTGGCGGGCTAAGATATCATGGTATGGGTCCTGCAGTCAGCCATGCATACGAACATGGGCTCATGGAAGCCGTGGTATTACCACAAACCAAGGCATTTGAAGCTGCTGTATGCTTCGCGCGTGCAGAAGGATTGCTGCCAGCTCCTGAGTCTAGCCATGCCATCAGCGCAGCCATCGACGAAGCTCTGAAGGCTAAAGAAGAAGGTAAAGAGCGCGTTATCTTGATGAACATCAGCGGTAACGGCCAGCTCGATCTGCCTGCTTACGATTCATACCTCAACGGTAAGCTTGAGGACTAAGGAAGGTCATATCATGTGTGACGAGTTGGTAATGGCATTGATTACGTGCGATGAAGGTGTATCTGCGCATATGCTGAGATCCATGGACGAAGCGGGTTTACCCGGTTATACGGTGACTCAGAACGCCACTGGATTCAGCGAAAACGGCCGGCGTGATAATTCGCCGGTGTGGCCTGGTATCAACACAATGATCTATTGTGCGTGCACCAAGGAGCAGTATGAGCGCCTTAAGCAGTGTGTGACAGACCTACGCGAATCACGTGTTCCCCGTCATGTGCCGTTGCGCCTCTTCTGCTGGAATGTTTCTGAAATATTCTAGTCGATATGGCATGATTATCATAAAGGACGGCAAATATTTGCCGTCCTTTGTTGTTGAAATAAGCCTGTAATCTGTTTATCACTATCTACGTATGCTAAGCTGAAGGTGTTATGAAAATACTACTATCAAATGACGATGGAATTCATGCAGAAGGTTTATGGAAGCTGCGCCGAGCGTTAGCGCATCTTGGTGACATCGTAGTGGTGGCACCGGAGAAACCGCGAAGCGGCGCCAGCCATGCGATCACGCTGCATAAGCCGCTTCGGATGAAACACGCCCATCTGGCTGACGACAGCGAAGGGTTCTGCTGCAGCGGTACTCCCTCTGACTGCGTGACACTGGCGATATCGACATTACTCGACTATCAATGCGATCTGGTTGTCAGTGGGATTAACCTCGGGCCTAATATGGGTTGGGATGTATTCTATTCCGGCACTCTCGCAGCCGCCATGGAAGCAACTACTTTTGGCATTGCCAGCATCGCTGTCAGCACCTGCTGCAACTCCAGCATATGCGACTATGACGCTGCAGAACACGCAGTTGCTAGCGTTGCGCAGAAGGTGCTGGAACACGGTCTACCGGACACCACGCTGCTGAATATCAACGCGCCTAACGCGCCGTGGGAGCGTGTAAAGGGCATGAAGCTCTGTCGCATGGGCCGCAAGCAATATATCGACCGGGTTGATGCCCGAAAAGATCCGCGGGGCGGCAGTTATTACTGGCTTACAGGACGACCCGTGGAATCTGGCGAAGCGGCTGACAGTGATGTCGAAACAGTGAGAGCCGGATATGTGGCGATCACTCCCCTCCAGATGAACCTTACCGATGATGCCACGCTGAGCCAGATGCAGAGTTGGCAGATCGAATAACATGGTGAATAGTATCACCAAACGTATCGCCGTCCAGCTAGGTATACTCGCTGCGGTCAGTGTGGTAGTGCTTCCGAATGCCGCAGCAGACGCCCTCAGCAAAGCCCATCTGAATACGCTGAACACGGCGTTTTGCTCACCGCAGATGCAGGGGCGCGGCACTAACACCCCTGGCGGACGCTGCGCTCAGCAATATATCGCATCACAGTTTACCGACAACAAGCTGGTCACACTCGGCACAAATCGTATGGATGATCAACATGCTGCAAAGGACGGCAGCGGATACTTTCAACCCTTCAAGTTAATAGAGAGTTATAAAGTAACTTCGAAGCAGCATCTTTCGTGGGCATGCAGCGGCAAGAAGACCACACTGAAGTGGAAAAAGCAGTTTCGAGCCGACCCATCAGGTGCATCAGGAAAACTGAAGGCTGAGGCAGTCTACGTAAATCAAGGCTACATCGCTCGTGATGGCAGCCGTAACGACTACCTTAATCTCGATGTAGAAGATAAGGTCGCGGTGGTCACTAGCGACATTCCTGAGGGAACAAACATAGCAGATAACTCGGTGGTGCAGTATAAAGCCGCACAAGCATTGCTGCATAGTGCGGCAGCTATGATCATTATAGAACCTAACACTGTAGAGCTTAGTAAAATCGCTGATGCCAGCGAAATGTCACTGCCCATTCCGGTCATTCACATCAGCCAGGATGCCGCTCAACCGCTTCTCCAAGCCATGAAATCAGGCCTACACCCCATGGTAGACATTAACGTGCAAACCAAGCCATGTTATGGAGCCGCTAGCAATATCATCGGTTTATTGCCCGGCACTACCCCGGAGCTGCAGGACAGACCGTATATCGTGTGCTGCCATGCAGATCACCTTGGTATCGTCAGGGGAGAGCTCCGGCCAGGCGCCGATGACGACGGCAGCGGAACCGCGGTGATGCTGTCTATAATGTCCGCTCTGAAAGACCACCCACTCCGCCACCCTGTGCTCTTCATCGCATTCATGGGCGAAGAGAAGGGACTGATGGGTTCCGCCTATTATGTGGAGCATCCGCTTTGGCCTATTGACCAAACTGAGGCACTATTGGATTTTGATATGGTGGGGCGTCTGCGCGATGACAAACTATGGGCGATGTGTGTAGGCTCATCACCAAAATGGGACAACTTACTCGATAATATGAACCAAGCCGTTCTTATACCTTTTAACCTCACAAAAGAAAAAACATACTCTGGTATGTCTGACTTCGGTTCGTTCTTGCCTAAAGGGGTTCCTTCCCTCTGTTTGTTCACGGGCCTGCACGCAGAATATCACAAGTCGACAGATACATTATCGACACTGAATGTATGGGGTCAAAAGCGTGTGGCACTGTTCGGCTTGCAGATATTGCGTGAACTAGACAAAAGCGATGATAAATTAGCTTCGAGTGATTTGAATAAGGAATAGTTTGAGGAATTGGAGGCGCCAACCGGAATCGAACCGGTGATCGCGGTTTTGCAGACCGCTCCCTTAGCCACTTGGGTATGGCGCCTTGAGCAAAGATATTATAACCAGAAATCGGAATTTACACAAGGGGCAGATTCCCCTATTTCATTTTCTCAAAACACATCACCTCCACCGGCAAATTACGATGGCATCCGCAGCAGCGTGATCCTGTCATAATGGCTCATAAAGCCCGAAATTGAGGCATCTCGCCATCATTTCGATGGCGAGATAGTATCTGCTACATACTCCAGTCTACAGCCTGTTTTCGGGCCCATGCGTCGGCATCATATACATTGCCCAATGTCGCCTCTTTTGGATTATGAGCAAGCATCACGCTTCTGGCGAGATCCACGATGTGTGTGAAGCCAATTTCTCCATGCACGAATCGCTCAACAGCCACCTCGTTCGCACCGTTCATAACAGCGCACATGGTACCGCCGGCCTCCATCGCCATATCCGCCAGCTTAAGGGAAGGATACCTATCTAAATCAGGCTGTGCGAAGCAAAGTGCCCCCGCCTTGGTGATATCAAGACGAGGCAGATCGGTGTCAATCCGCTGTGGATACAGCAGCGCATATTGAATCGGCAGCCGCATGTCGGGCAGCCCCAGCTGAGCCAACAGCGAGCCATCGTTGAACTCCACTAAGCTATGCACGATGCTCTGTGGGTGGATCACAACATCAACCTGCTTAAATGGCACATCAAACAGCCAGCAAGCCTCGATGACTTCTAAACTTTTGTTCATCAGCGTCGCACTGTCGATTGTGATCTTTACGCCCATACTCCAGTTTGGATGCTTCAGTGCACGTTCCACTGTCACCTCAGGCAGCTTATCTACAGCAACATCGCGCACCGCTCCACCGGAGCTGGTGATGAGCAGCCGTGATACATCGCTGCTGCGGTATCCCTGAAGGCACTGAAAGATGGCACTGTGTTCGCTGTCGATGGGCGTCACAACAACACCGTGCTCGCGTGCGAGTCGCATCACACTTTCGCCGGCAGCCACCAACACCTCTTTACTTGCTAAAGCGATGTCTTTGCTAGCCTCAATCGCCGCTAGCGTCGCACCTAAGCCGCACACACCGCTGACGCAGATCACGACGATGTCGACTTCTGGAAGCTGCGCGAGTACGCATAATCCGTCATCACCGCTGAGCACACTGATGCCCCCAAGCTGACTGCTCAGAGCTTTCGCAGCATCTGGATTCATCATGCAGAGGTTGGATACATTAAAGCGCTTCGCTTGTTCGGCGATGGCATCTACATGGCTATTTGCGGCCAGAGCCACAACCTGCAGCTTATCCTGCAGCCGTTCGATGACATCCAGTGTTTGGGTTCCAATAGAACCCGTTGATCCTAATACAGCAATGCGTTTCATTTCTTGTCTATTACCCCGCCAAACTTTCTTACTCTATGCTGATATTCACTGATCGCACCCACTAAGTGTTCCAGTGTGAAATCAGGCCATAATGTAGGTGTTATATACAACTCCGAATACGCAGTCTGCCAAATGAGGAAGTTACTCAACCTCAGCTCCCCTGCCGTGCGTATCAGCAGATCAGGATCGGGTAATCCCGCGGTATATAGCTGTGAATTGATGCAAGCTTCATCTATCTGTTCTGCTGTCAGTTCACCAGCCGCCACTTTCGTGGCTAACTGCCGCATGACGTCTACAAGCTCCGCACGCCCACCGTAGTTGATGGCAAGGTTCAACACGATGCGGTCGTTGTTCTTGGTCATCTCTATGCCGCGCTGCAGCTCTTCACGCACATCCTCAGGAAGGCCATCCATTCTGCCGCTCACCCGCACCTGAACCCCGTTTTGATACATGCTTCGGAGTTCCACCCGAGCAGCCTCACCGATTAACTTCATCAACCCGGAGGTTTCCTCTTGCGGACGCCGCCAGTTCTCTGTGCTGAATGTATACAGGGTCAGCGCCTTCACACCAAGATCAGAAGCCTCACGCACAATATTGCGCACCGTCTTATATCCCTGCCGGTGGCCAATCAGACGCGGAAACCCACGTCCGGCAGCCCATCGACCGTTGCCATCCATAATGATCGCGATATGACCCGGTATCCGCTGTAGATCAAGACCGGCTTCGATGGCTGCCTTAACTGCGGGAGTATTTGTGTCAAGTTGCTGCATAGAATGGTTCACTTTCCTAGTTCTTTATTGTATATAAACAAGCAATCGGCTAACTATTCATTGTTCCTTTTCAGAAACGGTATGTCAATTGGTATATCAACTGCTGGCACTGCTGTAGCTTCGCAAAGCATACCTGAAGAAACCTAAAGCAGCGCTCAAGATAACCGTGGTAATGGCGATCCCTACGCCCACCCACCATACCGGCAATCTGCCCAAGAGCGCCGCTGTAGGTATGGTCGCCAAAAACGCGATGGGTATGACATAGGTAAACAGTATGCGAGAAACACCTGTGAAGATATCCATCGGGAACCGAGCTGTCCAGCTCAGCATGTCCATCAGAACAGTTAGGTTGTCTACCCTCACAAACCAGAAGGCGGTGCTCATCATCAGCAAAAACATGCCAAAATAGATCAACAACCCACAGACGAACATGACTACATAGAATACCCAATCGGTTAAGCCTGGCGTTTCCGCACCTAACTGCAGCCCACCCCATATCAACATGCCAACAGAACCGATGATACTGGCGATGGCATCCAAATTGACAAATCGAAAGCCTACCCAAAACAGCGTGCTGACAGGTTTGACCAACGCAAAATCAAACACGCCTGTCTGTATCATCGTGGGAAACTGGCTGATATTACCGTAGAAAGTCATCTGCGCGATGGCACCCAGCAGATAGCACGTGCCGATCAGCATGAAGCCTTGCGGCTTGGTCCAACCCGCCACACTGGGAGTTTGGTTATAAACGAGCTGCAGAGTGAGCATAAAGAAGAACAGCCACGCAAAACCGCTGAACACCTTCGCCCAGAAGTTGGCCTTGAACTCAGCTTCTCGGCGAAAGCTATTCGCAAGAAACAACCGATATATGCTTAGCCAACGCCTCATTGTTACAGACCAACCCCCGTATAGTGCTTTAGTCCCTTATACCATAACACCGCGGCGATCACGCCAAATACAGCAAACCAACCCATTTGTATCGCCAGACTGCTCCACACCTCGTGAGGCTGCAGCCTGCCCATTAACGTCTCCAGCGGCACCGACAAGGTGAACTGAAACGGCAGGTATCTGCTGATTACCTTAACTGAGTGCGGCAGCATGGCTACAGGGGCGATAGATCCACTGAGGAACATCATCGGGATGTAATATAGATCGAGCACGTTACGGATTTCTTGGAAATACAGCGCGAGTATACCCATGCAATATACCATGCTGAACGAAACGAGGTGGCCTGCGATCAGTGTCAGCCAGAATCCCCATGTCAGATTGACGTTATTGAAAGTGACGATATCGCGGTATAGCCAAAGCCCCACACAAAACACAGGAATGGCCAACAGCGTTCGGTTTAACCGCCAGCTAAAGTTGGACAAAAGTTGATACACATAATACGGAAACGGTCTGACCAACGGCACGCTAAACCGCCCCTCGCGGATATCAGTCGCGATATCCCACTGCACATGGGACACGATGAAGCTGTTGAGCATTAAAGAGAAGAGATAATACATGACCATCTGGCCTGGAGCAAACCCTCCAAGTTCCGAGCGGCCATGGTAAGAGGCGATCCACACGAGGGGCATTACGATAGCTGGCACAGCATCCGTCATGATCCATATCAACGCTTGCGCTTTATATGCCAGCATTGTGTGGAGTGTAAATATGTGAACAGCCCATATTTTACGGGCCATACCGCTTATTGGTTGTGTTGCCTGCACCCTATCCTCTTTGGGGGTTAATATCCTTACTATATTATAAGCTAGGACAGCAGCACATACGCATCAGCGGTTTGCCTCGCCATACATTCACACTCCACACCGACTATCGGCTAATGAGGCAGGTATTTGTTGGAGACACTGGTATCAAACCAGAACAGCAAGTTCCAGCTCATCACCACTTTCACCTTATTATGGTCTTGCTTCCCTTCTACAACCTGCTCCGTATGCCCGTCGCTGAATAATGCAATCCATCGTTCAGGTAGGACTGTACGCTCAGACGGATAACTCGGCTCACTTCGGCCATACGGCACATCGTGCAGCGGAGCCGGTATGCCGGTGCTGGCATGGAAAAGGTCCACCATCATCACATACGACTCAGGCTGTTTGTTGTAGAAATTCGCTACATCATCATACGGGGCCTTGTCCCAGCCAGCTACAGAACGAGTGTAGGCGTAAGAGCCAATCAAAGGTGGCCCATATGGCTGTGTGCACCCCTTCGTCCATTCCGTGTCATTTGGACAGCAGGTAGGCATCTTCTCAAGAACCTTGCGCGCCATGGCATCGTCCGGCGGTACGTTCGTGTCATAGTCATCCATGTATAACTTCAGAGCGATACCGCATTGATGCAGATTAGATAAACATGTCGCAAGGTTCGCCCGCCGTTTACCGTATGCTAATACGGGAAACAGTATTGCCGCAAGTATAGCTATAATCGCTATAACAACCAGCAATTCCATCAACGAAAAGCCTCGTTTATGCAACACGATCATCACCTCCCTTTCTGCAGGTTCTGGTTTCGTTGTTCAAAGCTGCTGATTTTCAGGTATTTCTGGGCTATCTCGCCAGAAAACGAGAACACGGCGTTCCATGTAAACAGCTCTCGTTCAGGCCTCTTAGGATGTATACACTCAACATGCCCATCACTCTTCAAGCAATAATACGTGGAGGGTATATGGTAGTTTCCATCTTTGTTGTTCTTGTAGTATTCAATGGGCGGTTCACCATGGTATTTCGCGGGAACACCATCGCTGCCGTGAAAGATATCTACCATCATCGTATAAGGGGATGTGCTGCTTGTATAAAACTGTGCGACATCCTTCATTGGTGCGGTGCGCCACCCCGGTACCGCGCGCGTATATGCATATGACCCAATAAGCGGAGCACCATACGCCTGCGTGCAGCCCTTGGTCCATTCGGTGTCGTTAGGGCAACATGTGGGTTGATTAGCCAATATCTTCTGAGCAGTTTCACCTGTCGGTGGGATGTTGGTGTCATAGTCGTCCATATACAGCTTGATGGCTATGCCGCATTTGCGGAGATTTGAAATGCATACAGGCTCAGCCTGCTGCTTGTGTGCCCTTAAACGAGCTATCATAGGGCTAAGCACTAACGCGATGACTGCGATGATAACAACCGCTGCACCGATCTGCCGGAAGTTCATGCGGCTGCTCATAGTCACTGCCTCACTTCGGCACTTTTACTGTGCACCCGCCGACAGAACTCATAGAAGAAGATAGCTGGTAAAAACCAGGTTATCGCCGACGACACGACCATTCCTGCATTCATCAAAAAATTCTGCGAGGCAGTCTGCTTTGGGTCAATCGGAAACTCATACAAGATAGCGTAAATCAACCGGACCATGTAAAACAGATACACGGCACCGATAACGACATAATAGTGTTTGAACAGGGAGCATAATCCAATAAAAATCACACCCATCAGAAGCCCATCCCACACTTGCCATGTGACTTGGCTTAGTCCGATAGAATCACCAGTTACCACTTTGTTAAGTAGGTGAAACCCCACACCTAAAAGTGCTGACAAGAACAGACCAGCTAAGTAGGTGGTATAACGGATATTGAACGGATAATGTATCTTCATGTTGCCTCCAACTCACGTGTACAGCGATCCGTGATGCTGCGCATCAAACGATACATCGCTGCTCTGCAAAATAACTGTTATGAGATATCCTTCATTGGCTCTCATCTTCTACTTGCAAAAACGACAGGCAGGAATGTTTAGCTAGATACGTCCACCTCCTTCTTGATGACCATGTGAAGTTGCGGTAAAACGCTCACATTAACTGAACTTATTGTATCTCATTATCACTCGGATATGTACGATTTTTGCAGCAGTAGCTATAAAACTAGCAAATATACCAGGATAGCGGCAGATTTCTGTATGGGGCATGTAAAAGGGTGCAGCCTAGTTGGCTGCACCCGCTGCGAAAGAGATGCTGAGACGGATGGTCAAGAGCTCTCAACAATCTGTTGAAGGCCTCTAATGTTTTTAAGCACGATCTTACGATCGGAAATCTCAATCAGGCCATCACGACGGAACTTATTCAGTTGAAAGGTGGCCGATTCACGCGTTGTTCCCGCAATACTGGCCAACTCATTCTGAGTAATCCTCATATTGATGGGCGTTGGGGTTTCGTCGTTACTTTCATTGTAGCGAGCAAATAGCCGCAGTATTGCTCTCGCTACCCGCTGGGACACTTCCATCAGCGCAAACTCCGTAGCCGTTTGCTCCATCAGTCTGCGGCGTTCCGCCATTAGCAGCAGCATCGCATGACTAAGCTCCGGCAGAGCGGCCATCCATGTCCGAAATGTGCTCACCGGTATCACATAAATACGGCTGTCTTCAAGAGTAACGGCGCAATTTACCCGCCGACTAGGATAGAACAATGCCATTTCGCCGAACAGTTCATTGCCATCAAGAATGCTTAGTGTGATGTTTTTGCTTGATGGATGACACCGGTAAATACGAACTCGGCCTTGTTGAATAATATAGATATGCTCTTCTTCATCACCAGGCTTAAATATTACTGACTTACGATTAACGTCTACAAGCTCAGATAGGTCTTCAAAATCGGCACCCAGCTTGTTACGTAACAAACGAAGAACATCAAGGGTGTCTGATGTACTTCCGTGCTGACTGGTAGTCATACAAACCTACTCCTGAAACTTATCATAAGGCCACGCTGTCATAGAGTGGCCTTATACACAATTGCTTAGAGGCCTATTTGCAGCCTTACGCCATAACTAAGTTGATCGTCTAGTGTTGCTAATGTCACGGACAATCCATTAGCGGCACGCCAGTCCAATGCAGCATTCCATGCTCGGCTGTCATACTCGCAGCGTAGTGTGGTGTTGCCTAGAAGTCCCAGCTCTGTGCCCACGAAGGCACCATTATAACGGCCTTCTCCAACACCGGCAAACAGTTTGATGTCTCGCACCAGGTTGTTCTCTGGCATATAAGGCAGTTGGAAACTGCCTGCAAGATAGAGTCCCCTGCCTACATCCGTGCGGTCGGTTAAGTCCGTTACACCCACACTCACAGCAGGAGTAAATCCGGTATCAGGCAAAACAGTATACTGTAGGCCTAATCCCAGATCACTGTTGTCATCAATTGATTCGCCATCTACGCTCACTTCCAAGCCCATCGGCAAGCCGACATTAGCCCAATAACGGGTTTGTCCGCCTCTTGTATCGGAATGGAGTAACTCGAGCTTAGCTTGGCCAACGCCTAAACTAGGCGCTGTAGGGATAGTAATTAACCTATCCGCATGTGCGGTGCAGGCGAGAACGCAACCGACAAGCAATGTCGGTAAAACTAGGTGTAGCTTCAAGACGATAATCTCCTTTACGCGCATACTTACAGTTTGTTAAGAAACGTCTCTATTCGAGACATCGCTTCTTCAATACGAGGGAGTGATGTGGCATAACTCATACGCACATGCCCTTCCCCGCTGGCTCCAAACACATTACCCGGTACCACGGCAACCTTAGCTTCATTCAGCAAACGTTCGACAAACTGTTCGCTGCTAAGCCCGGTATTCGAAACATACGGGAACACATAAAATGCACCCTTCGGAGTCGGACAATCTAGTCCCATCTCATTTAGCCGTTTGACGATGTATCTGCGCCGCTGATCATATTCATCATGCATCCGCAGCACCTCAGGTTCACCATGAGCTATCGCCTCTTCCGCCGCTTTCTGCGCGGTGATCGGCGCACACAACATGGTGTACTGATGGATCTTCATCATCATCTCGATGATATGTGACGGGGCACACGCCCATCCCAGCCGCCAGCCTGTCATCGCATAAGCCTTGCTGAAACCACCTAACAATATGGTTCGTTCAGCCGCTCCTGGCAAGCTCGCAACACAAGTATGGACAGTATCATATGTCAGACGATCATAAATCTCATCTGATATCACAAATAAATCCTTTTCAATCACCACTTGTGAAATCACATAAAGGTCATGTTTTATGGCAATTTTCATCATTGCTTCTAAAATATCTTTAGAAGCCACGACTCCAGTTGGGTTATTTGGGTAACACACCAAGATCGCCTTAGTGTTTGGCGTGATCATCTTCTCTACCATATCGAGGTCAGGTTCAAAACCCTCTTTCCGATATGTGGGCACCGCGACAGGTTTACCGCCTGCCAGCAGGATACAAGGCTCGTAACTAACGTAGCTCGGTTCAAAGAAGATGACTTCGTCACCCGGATTTAAAATCACCCGCAAAGCCAGGTCAAGCGCTTCACTCACTCCGACAGTGACAAGAACCTGATCGTCAGGGCAATACTTCACCGCATACATGCGCTGCAGGTGATCGGCAATACGCTGACGCAGGCTTAAGAGACCAAAGTTGCTGGTATAGCTTGTATAGCCTTTTTCAATGGAGTAAATCGCAGCTTCCCGCGTGTGCCATGGGGTCACAAAATCCGGTTCACCAACACCCAGCGAAATAGCTTCGGGCATCTGTGCGGCGACGTCGAAAAACTTGCGAATACCCGACGGCGGAACCATCTCAATGATACTGTTCAGACTTTTCATGGTGACACCACCAATCGGTTGTCAGATTCCGTTTCACCGAAAATCTCATCGTCTTCTTTATATCGCTTAAGAATAAACTGCGTGTTGCATGCTTCAATACGATCAATAGGAGCAAGACGTTCAGAAACGAACGAGGCAACCTCTTTCATTGTCTTGCCGCTGATCAGCACGCGAAGATCCTGCCCGCCGGATACGAGGTAGACAGCATGCACTTGTGGGAATCGATATATGCGCTCGGCGACATCATCGTATCCTACTTCACGAGCAGGACTCACGCGAACATCAATAAATGCATAAACGCGCTCGTCGCCGAAACGCTCCCAGTCAACGATTGTTTTGTGGCGGCGGATCACACCCTCTGCTTCGAGCTGTGCGATGGCGGCGGCGGCCTCTGCCTCGGGGATGTCCAGCATAGCTGCTATCTGGGCAGTCTTTGTGCGAGCGTCACGCTCAAGGATACTTAGGATGCTCTTTTTAACTGAGTTTTCCATATTTTTCGCCTCTCGAAGTAGTAGTGGGGCATTTTATGCCCATGTAAAGGATTGGTAGCCCGATGTTGCTATCTATCAGTGGGGGGTGGCAGTAATACGCCATCGAAGTCAGCTCAAGTGGGATATCCCATGAATCGACACATATTCGCCGGGCGTTGTCCTATTGGATTGTATCATGAAAATACGCCATCACACAAAAACGAGAAATCGGCATTTACGCACACTGCAATCTCATATATCGTTTATACACAGTGCACTAATCACGCCGATCGGCACAAAAAGGCCTGCAGCAATAGCATGTTTCGTCTGAAACGGCGTAATGCTGCAGGCCACGGCGTTACTCATTCACAACTTCGCATTTTGTTTTACTGCGGGCATGCACTAGATGGCCAACCTGTTGCCGGTGTGGTGGTAAACTTGGCACCGTATTTTTGCAGTTTTGCGTGACCATCAAAATACACCGCATTGTATCCGCGCTCGTGGTTGCGATTTCCATAGCGTGCGGATGCAGGATTGTTGTTATCATCGCGTGCGTCGGTGCCATCATAGCCCATCACGCCGTAGTCAGCTAACAGCATCCTCTCAGACACATAGTTGCTGGATAGGCCCAGTGGTTCATTAGTGAGGTTTCTATATTCTGGGCTGTCGGTAGTGCCATAGTTAACGCATGGGTATGTGCCATCGCACTGGTTATATATCCAGTTCGGTGCCCAGGTGTAGCTCTGGAGCCCTTGGTTATAATTGGCAGTGGTGTATTTTACTCTGCTGCTGGGGCAATACCACATCTGATCAGACTTCACATAGCTCTTCAGTTGATAAGCCATTAAGAACCGGTAGAAGCGTGCATTATCTCCGCAGGCATTGGCAATCTCTCCAGGTCCATATGCGGGAGCTGGGTCTGCTACTGTTGGGTCAACAACCCAGTTGGGCAATACTGTTGGAGTTCCTATCTCACCTGCACATCCGTTGGGGAAAGTATCGTCGTTGTCGTCAGCATACATGCCGATGGCTAGTCCGATTTGCTTGAGATCGCTCATACAGCTTATCTGCTTCGCTCGCTCTCTAGCCGAAGAAAAGACAGGCAGCAGTATGGATGCTAATATCGCTATTATCGCAATAACTACAAGCAGCTCAATTAGAGTGAAGCCGCCTTGGTTCATTTTACGGAGCATATTCCGCCTCCTGTTCACCATCGCTGAGTAATGAAACACCATCATATGTCCCATTTGCGTTGGTGCAGCCCTTAAGCTCTTACACTTATTTAGACGTATAAGCTAGGTGTTTATATCAAAAGAGCACCCGAGTTAAGGGCTGCAAGGCGAATTGCCACAGTATTTACATATAGGTTACATAATCAACTCGAACCGCTGCAGTTTAAAGATGCAGTTCACTCCAGAATCGGCCATCAGCACGAAGTTCACCAGCTCTCCCCTGCTGTCAGGCCAGTTCAGGATATCGCTTGTGTGCACTTCAACATCATGCCATTTGTTATCGGCTACTGCTGGAAAATCAATGGCGAAATGTCCGTCGACACCACCCGATTTTGTGGTTAACCAGAACAACCTCATTAACAATGTGTTGTTGGGACTGTCCACACTATACCTAAACCGAAAGGCCTTTACGCGGTTCAGAGGCACTTTGAACTCCGATAGCACACAGTGAGCATACCCCTGCGTAAACTTGCCCGAGGCACAATCCACGTTGTTTTGTGATTCGGCACCAATCCACCGTATCTTGGATCGGTCGGGTGCCTTGGTGAAGTCCCACGATGTCTGGCCATTAGCAGTACCCGCGCTTGCCTGGGGCTGTGTGCGCTTAACATCGGGCAGCGGGTAGTTTTCCTTCGCTCGCTGTGCCGCTTTCTTAAGCTCATCAGGGGCTAGTATGCTCCATTCGGACAGTTGTTGGCTGGTTGGGGTTTCATGGGTATGGTGCCCCCTCATACCTGCTAGCTCCTCCCGTATGATGTCTAGCTTTTGAAAACCAAACTCAGAATCTGGAGCGATAAACACACCTTCACCCCACTCGTTCCATGCCTCTACGAGCACGAGCGGCAGATCAGCATGAAGGCTCTGGCGGGCCGCATGGCACTGCTTGCGGAAAAGAGGCATGCTGAGGTCACGCACTACATAGGCATCTTTGCCCATACGCGGAGAGTTATCCCAGCCTGGCGCCACACAGGGGGTGTAGTGCATCTTCCGTGACCTCGCCAGCTTACCCATAAACGGGTATATTCGGCTTGTTTGGCGGACGATGTCCTTATAGCTGACAGCCGGACCCGGTGAGTAAGGACCTCTTTGAAATACATATGTATATGCTGCGAAGCTATCAAATCCGCAGGCCTTCAAGTTATCGATGCTGATCACAGAATCGCCAGCGTACATAGCCATGATAAACAGCCCTTTGAAGCCGTATTGAATGGCCATCCAACGAGCTTTCGTCAAAGTGCGATTGAGCTGCTGCGGCGTATACTGCGAAAGTATCTGGTTCAACTCATAAATCATAAACAGCGGTTTGCCATCAATGAGTTGGTAGTTCGGCTGTTGAAAATCCGATGCCATGAGCTTTTCAAACATCGCAAGCAACGGATCTGCGGATTGATCTAGACCGTTAGGGAACCAATAACCACCGTGGTTGCACCAGTTCAACGCATACTTGACGGTGCTTTGCATGGAGCTTTTCAGGTATCCACGCCGTAATGAGGCTGAGAGGTATTCGCAACCTCGGTCGTAATACCAGTCGAACAGCAGAAAGTCGATACCGTGCTGACGCGCCCAGCCCAGCTCCAAATCCCACACATCAGGGTTGGCATCGTCATAGAAACCGAGCATCGGCCTGGGATACGGGTGAGCTGCGATGGCTGAGCGCCATTCGCTGCTGTCTTGCGTATCCTGCCACTGCTCCCAGCTCTGCGGGGTGAGGTCAGTCGGCAAGGGTTGGTGGTCGGCACCGCCTCGGCGGTACCAACCCGGAAAATAGTAACATCCAACAAGTGGTTTCATATTTATCTACTTTACGACTGGATTGATATAGGTAAAGTCATTGTAGATATCGGAACAGCTATTGCCTTGCTGGAATTGGATGCTGAACTGCGCGTTCTGCGAACGCCTCACGATGCGCCACACAAGGGTATTCAGTCCCTTTTTCAGCTTTTGCTTGATGATATGCGAGTTCTCGCAGGTCCACCAGTCAACCTGATCGCGTCGGCTGACTTCCACACCGTTCAGCCACAGTCGGTATGCATCGGTGTGACCCAATGTGATGCCCACCTCACGCTCCTCTGGGCACTCAAACTGCTGCGTGAGTATCATGGCGCATGGGCCTTGATACCCCATGAGGTCGTTCATGCTGAATAGATCCTCGTGAGTGCATACCACCATCGCCTGCTTTGCGGCATCGCAGGCATCGAAACTCGCCGATTCGGCGATCACTTCAGGATCAAGCTCCATCGCATCAAGCTCTGCCATGGCGTTCAGGTGGTAAAAGCGAACCTGGTCGACACCGTCCTGCTCGGTGCCATCGCAATGTATCTGCGAATAGTAGCTTTGCCCTGGCTGCAGTGCGCTCATATCGGCTCGGTTTTTCCAGAATGGACCATATGCCGCCCACACAGCAGCACCGCTTAACCCGAAGTTATGGCTATACACCAAGCCGTCTGCAGTGGCAACATCAAGCTTAATGATGTTCGTTTGGTTGAGCTTTGGCAGATCTGCTGGTACCGACAATGTCACTTCCACACTCATAGCCTCAGCAGGCTGCAGGATAACATCCTTCTCGCTCCAATCGCTGTTCCAGCCGGCTGGTATGCTCAAAGTCATGCGCGATGCACTCGGGGCGCCTAGTCTATTCGCGATGGTTATCTTCACTTTTCGGCTGTCGCCTAAGCCGATGCTTGGCATCGCCTCCATGCGCAGTTCATTGCCATATCGGGCAGTATATGGCAGATATTCCGTGCGAAACTCTAAAACAGACGGCTCAGGCAGTTTGATATCTGGAGCAGCAGGTGCATCAACTAATTCCAGGTCTGTGTTGAGGTGCTGGGCAAAGTGAAGCCCCATCATACAGGTATCAACACTTAGGTCGTACAGCCTGTCGTTCTTACGTGTGATATTCACACCCAAAACATATCCAGGATCTTCAAAGCCATGTGTCTTCTGCAGATACTTCGCACCGCGAATAATCCCGATGATCGACCCCGCGGTTGCACATGTGCAGTCGGTGTCGTATCCGGCGTTTAGAGCGATCATAGTGGTCTCAATCATATCGAGGCTGCCGAATTTCAAGCTCATGATGGCAAAAGCGGTGTTCTGCACCGAGTTCGTGCAGTCGGGATGCCCATAATGGCGGATGATGTGTCCTCGGACTTGCTGCCAAGTGCTGGCTTCTGCACACCACTTCAGTGTGTCGGTCACCATCTTGTAAACTTTGCCGTCTTCTGGGATAACCGACAGGCCGATTTCAAAGAGGCGGTCAAGGTCCTGTTCGAAGAACGCAGCGGCTTCAATGGCGGCAAGGAACCGCTCTTCATCAACGCTGGTACCGCAGTGATCCATGATGCCATCTTTTGTTGATATGTCCGCCGCCAGCTGCGGATTACCAGGAGCGATACAGGCCCATATCTCACTTCGAATGGGGCATCCGTTGCCTTCAAGATAGTAATGGTTGTTGAACCAGCCGCTGACGGGAGGCATGATGCCTAACCTGTAGTTGCGTCGGAAGGTGGCATACTCACCTGGTGCATACGGACAAAGTTCAGCAAAGGCTTTTGCCAGATCCATGGTGGTGAAAGCGACGCCCTTCTGCTCCAGCACATGAAGCCACAGTATTTGCAGATCCAAATCATCATTTGGCAGCATACTGGCTATCATGGCGGGATCGTAATTAAATTCAAACAACTCCTTGGCGCCTTCGTATGGTGCACCGATGGTGCCGCTGACGCATTTGCCAAGCCAGCACCCGTAGACGCGGTCGAGATACTCGTTATATGTAATTTTCATCATGAACTCCTTAAGGGATATGGCATAATTTCGACGTAGAAGCACCAAAATCCTGTTCACATAACTTACTGGATATGAGGCAGTTTAACACCCACATAGATAGCCTTGTCTCGGTTGTGATCAAAGGCAAAATGCAGCCATTCTCCATCATCACTGACAAATCCATCAGGGTAGTTATACCGCCCGCCTAAATCCACGCGTAGATTACGCTGATAGGGCCAGCTCTTCATACCATCAAAGCTTATCCAAATAGCCAGCGGATTACGAGCTTTGGAATTAGGATTATGCAGCATTGCCACCGTGTTTGGTGCCAATGAATAGAGTGTCGCCTTAGAGCCTGGGTTAGGGATCATCGTCGGCACAGCATACTCTGGCCATGTCACCCCGCCATCAACCGACTCCGCGTAATAGAGAACCCCGCCTAATCCTTCAGCTCGTATAATCATAGCGAGACGTCCATCTGCTAACTGGACTACGCTGTTTTCAGTCCACCCCATATAGTTATCGTCACTCGATACACGGATATCACCGCATTCAGCCCATGAAACCCCGCCATCTTGACTAATCATCACACCGTTGCGTGGGTTACGCGGTGCGTCTGATAAATAGTGTTGGTATGGAACAACGATGGAACCAGAACAGGTCACGATATGGTTGCGGAGTGCTGTGCGATATCGCAGCCGACCCGGAGCCGCTTCGGGATTGCTCCAGGTCTGGCATAGATCACTGCTTTCGGTGATCCATGTACGGCCAGCCTTATGGTGACCATCATGCGACATTAAATACAACACGCATTTGCGCCCCATAACATTGAAGCCGAATGGTATCAAAGCAGTGGTCTCACCCTCGCGAGCGAAGCCAAAGTCGAGTTGTTCCATCGATGTCCAAGAACATCCTTCATCATAACTTCGGGTGATGTACACTTGGTTACGCGGATCGGGCTCGTAATCGCCGCCGCCCATCATTATCATCACCCATGAGCCGTCTGGAAGCTTCCGTAGCATTGTTTCACACGCCATGGTGTCTGGGGGCACACCCAGAAATATGGTGCTGGTGCGGTCGTGTGTTGCATCAACGAGTGCGGTCCGTGTCCATTTGTCGTCTGCGTTTATGCACATTACGGGGCTTTGTATTAGCATTGTTTTACCGTGTATCTCCTTAGTTGCACTAGATATCCAAGATCAGTTTGTGCAAATGATGCCTACAAGTGTTAAATAAGATATAGTTAATGCAGATTCCTTGCCTGGGTAGGAATCTGGAGCTATTGCAATGAATACTATTAATGTTGAATATCTCCATTCAACAAAGATCACGTCACAGGAGATCGACGAATGAAGTCGCTTCAAAGATTCTTACAGTCACCGAAGTCTGGATTAGTTCTAGTAATCTTCGTGTTGATTGCAATTCTGGGCCTTTTCGCGGGCTGGCATACCGATGCTGCCGGCGGTAATATTAATAATTTCCTAAACCCCAACACCTTGATGCAAACAGCCACTGATACCAGCTTCTTTGCTATTATGGCGATTGGTATTACGATGGTCATCCTGACAGGTGGTATCGACCTATCCATCGGTGCTATCTATGCACTGTCAGGCGTATCGATGGCCATGATTCTGCGAAGTTTAGCCATTTCCAGCGGACCTATGGGGCTTCTCATAGGTTTACTTATCTGCGTGGTTATCGGCTTAGCTTGCGGTCTCATCAATGGAACGTTGATCGTAAAGCTTAAGGTGCACCCGTTTATCATTACCTTGGGCACGATGTGGATTTACCGTGGTATCACATTTGTCAGCAGTAAGGCCGAAAGCATCTTGGTGCCAAACGCCATTACGTCGATCATCAAAGCGAATCTCGGTTTTTCGGGAAGCATTTACCCTGTTCCCCTACTTACAGTGCTCGTGCTGACAGCCATCGCTGAGATTTGGCTGCTTCGGTCGGTTGCAGGACGCAACATCTACGCCGTTGGCGGTAATGTAGAAGCCGCAAGATACGCAGGTATCCGCGTAGACAAGACACTCGTGATGGTTTATGCCATTGCCGGCCTTACCGCTGGTATCGCCGCCTTTATGGGAAGCGTGTATTACGGTTCCGCTTCTTCACAAGATGCTACAGGCTATGAGCTATACGTCATCGCATCTGCTGCGGTTGGCGGCGCAAGTATGCTCGGTGGATCAGGAACAGCGCTGGGAGCCGTTCTCGGGTCTCTGCTGATCGTGTTGATCCGACAGTCTATTCGAACCCTTCACTTTGACCAAAACTATGAAATGATCATCATCGGTTTGGCCATCATCGCAGCAGTTGTTGCTGACCAGTCCAGCCAGAAGTTCCAGAAGAAACAGATGGCTATGGCAACTAATGAAGCCGATATCAAGAAGACTCAGCGGCAAGCTGCACTTACGGGTCTTGGTATCGCAGCCATGATCTTACTGGTTGTCGGTAACCAAGTAGCTCACAAAATGGGCAGCAAAACCGCCCCGAACATCAAAATCGCAATGATCGCAAAGTCAAGCAGCAACCCTGTTTTCCTAAGCGCTCGCGTGGGTGCAGAACAAGCCGCACGTGACCTCAGCAAGCAGACAGGCGCAAACATCACCATCGACTGGCGCACACCTAACGACGAAGACGGCCAGCTGCAGGCTCAGCGCCTAGCTCAAGCCGTTAACGATGGTGCCAACGCAGCGTTGATCAGCTGCTCCGACGCTAACAAAATCACAGGTGCTATCAACGATGCTGTCACTCGCGGCGTAACCGTGATGACCTTCGATAGTGACGCACCGAACTCCAAGCGTTTTGCATTCTATGGCGCTAACGACCGCGACTGCGGTATGCAGGTTATGCGTGAACTAGCCAGCCAGCTTCATGGCAAAGGCAACGTGGCAATTCTTGGCGGCAACCAGAATGCGCCGAACCTTCAAGCCCGTGTGAACGGTGTTAAGGAAGAGGCTAAGAAGTATCCTGGCATTAAGGTTGTGGGTGCTTTCTACCATCCTGAAACTCCGCAAGACGCAGCAGCAGAAGTGGTGCGCGTTATGAACGCATATCCGGAAGTTGACTCCTGGGCTATGATCGGTGGATGGCCATTGTTCACTAAGACACTGTTGACGGACCTTAACCCAAGCAAAGTCAAAGTAGTTGCAGTAGACGCACTGCCTGTTGAACTTCCATACATCACCAAAGGCATCGCTCCAATTCTTCTGGCACAGCCTACCTACATGTGGGGTTACACCTCTGTGAAGAAGATCGTCGACAAGATGGTTCTCAAGAAGGACGTTCCTGAAATCAACAAGATGGGACTAGTTAAAGTGGACATCACCAATGTCGGCGCATGGGCAAGACAGTTGAAAGATTGGGGCTTTACTGACGTTCCAGACGAATACCTGAAGATGACGCCAAACGCTAAAGTCGACCTGCCTAAGGAATAAGGGGTGCATCATGAGTAAGGACAAACAAACCCCTATCGTTCAGTTTACTAAGGTAAACAAGCGGTTCCCGGGTGTTCATGCACTTAAGGATGTTAGCCTAAGCATCATGCCAGGACGCATCCATGGCCTTATGGGCGAGAACGGTGCAGGCAAGAGTACTCTAGGCAAAGCGTTGGCTGGTATTCATGCCATCGACGATGGGCAGATCCTAATAGATGGTCAACCAGTAAACATCACTGACCCGAACAGCGCCATTGAACACGGCGTGGGCATGGTGCATCAGGAGCTGACCTTCTGCCAGAACTTGAGTGTTGCCGAAAACCTCTGCCTCGGTCAGCTTCCGCTGAAAGGCAGCCTGGTAGACTACGCTCAGATGAACATCATCGCGCAAAAGAAGCTGGACACCATCGGCTTCAAAGTTGACCTTAGCAAACAGATGGGTGCACTAACTGTTGGACAACAGCAGATGGTGCAGATAGCCTCCGCGGTCAGCCGCGGTGCTAAGGTGCTGGTCTTCGACGAACCGACCAGCTCGTTATCTGAGCCAGACGCAGAGCGCCTCTTCGCACTCATCAAACAGTTGAAGAAGCAAGGCGTGACCTGCATCTATGTATCGCACCGTATGGCGGAGATATTCAGACTATGCGATGACATCTCCGTGCTTCGCGACGGTGAGCATGTGGCCACAAAACCAGCCAGCGAGCTTGATGAAGACAGCCTTGTGACGTTGATGATCGGGCGCAAGCTCGAAGCTTACGAAGCCAAGTCTGTCAATAAGAAGCTAGGCGAGGAAGTGCTCCGCGTGGAAGGCTTAACCCTTCCGGGTCACTTCAAGGACGTTAGCTTCAGCCTAAACAAGGGTGAAATCCTAGGCTTCGCAGGATTGGTGGGTTCAGGCCGCACCGAGATTGCCGAAGTTCTATTCGGACTGCACCCAGAAGCCACTGGCCGCATTTGGGTCAATGGGCAGCCTCATGCCATTCCTACCTCCGTGCAGCAAGCACGTGAGCTTGGTTTGGGATTGGCTCCAGAAGACCGAAAGCGCTACGGCTTGGTTCTCGGCATGAGCTGCCGAGCCAACATCAGCCTGCCTGTGCTTTCGCAATATGCGAACAACGGATGGGTTGATTTCGACAAGGAGCGAGCACTCGCCACGTCATACTTCGAGAAGATGCGTGTAAAAGCGCCAAACATCGACAGTGTGGCTGGCAGCTTATCGGGAGGCAACCAGCAGAAGCTGATCATCGCCCGATGGCTGGCGGCGAAATGCAACTTGCTGATCGTAGATGAGCCTACCCGTGGCGTTGACGTCAGCGCCAAGGCAGAAATCCACCTATTGTTGGATGAACTAGCTTGCGGCGGATCTGGGGTCATCATGATCTCCAGCGAACTACCCGAACTGCTGAGACTTTCACATAGGGTCGTTGTGATGCGTGAAGGCAAACTCATGGGTGTTCTAGCCCGCAAGGACGCCACCCAAGATGCTGTATTACGGTTAATGACCGGCGTATAGCGCTATCTCAAAGCAACAAAAGCGGGGACAGTTTTCAAGCTGTCCCCGCTTATTATTTCTGGGTATCGGCTATCTATCTCGCGGTCATTCCGCTGCGGGCGTAGGTGATGTAGTCATTGATAGTTGGCTCCGGCGCGCCATCGGCCACCACCTTACCTTTACGCATCCATATGCAGCGTGTGGCCACATCACGCACTTGATGCATATCGTGTGATACCAAGATAATCGTGCAGTTTTGCTGCTGGAACTGCCGGATCTTCTGTAAGCACTTTTGTTGAAAGGCCTCATCACCGACTGCCAAGGCTTCATCTATCAGCAGAACATCCGGCTGGGTATGAACAGCTACAGAAAAGCCCAATCGCAAAATCATACCGCTGCTGTAACTGTGCACAGGGGCGTCGATAAACTGCTCCAGCTCCGAGAATGCGATGATATCATCCATGCGCTGCTGCACTTCCGTCTTCGTCAACCCCAGTATGATGCCGTTGAAAGTGATGTTCTCCATGCCGGTGAGGTCAGGATGAAAGCCCACACCCAACTGCAGTAATGGAGCGACCCTGCCATGACATGTTACGCCGCCGCTAGTCGGCTTCAACACCTTAGCGACAATGCCCAACAGTGTGCTTTTACCGGAGCCATTGCTTCCGAGCAGCGCCACCGTCTCGCCTGGCGAAATGGTCAGGTTGATGTCGTCAAGTGCACGGAACCGCTCGATCCGCGTGCGATACCGTATGATGCTCAGCAGTATCCCCTTCAGCGAGCCGCTGGCGGCATGTTGAAGGTTGAACTCCTTAACGAGATGGTCAACAACTAAAGAGCTGCTCATAGTTTTTCAGCAAACTCCCATTCGCGAGTTTTGAACATCCGATAACCACCTATCAGCACTCCAAAAGAGACCAGCACAGCAATGGCTATCAGCCATGGAGACATGGGCACATTGGTGATGTGATGCTGAGTGATAACCCCAGTTTGCGCGTGTATCGGCGGCAGCAGACACTTGCGGTAACAGCTCATCAGCACCGCCATGGGGTTAAGGTGGTATAGTATATAGACTAGGTTCGGCGGTCCGAACGAAAAGACTTTCGCTGTCAGTATTTGCTCAGAAAAGTAGACCACTGGGGTTAAGTAAAACAGCAGATTCAATGCGATACTCACCACGTATTTGGTGTCTTCGTAAAACACATTGAAGCAGGAAATCGCCAGGCATAACCCGGTGATCAGTGCAAGATGCACGATCAGCAAAAGCGGCAGCCAAAACATAGACGGCAGCAATGGTGCATGCACATACAACAGCAGGTATGCAAAAAACACCAGCATCGCTAAACCAAAGTGCACGAGATTAGCAATCACAAATGAGAGCGGAAGTATTTCCCTCGGAAAATAGACTTTCTTGACCAAGTTGATCTGCCCTATCACCGACTGTGCCGAATCCATTAATGCGGTGTTGAAGAACATCCATGGTAGGTATGCAGCCAACACATAGGCTGAATAGTTAGGTATCGCCATACCCATCACGCGCTTAAACACAATCGTCAGAACGGCCACCGTCACCAGCGGCACGATCAACGACCACAGGAACCCCAAAGCGGAGTTCTTGTATCTGATCTTCAACTCACGAACAACAAGCGTCGCTAAAAGCTCGCGATATTTATACAGTTCCGTTAACCAAATTCGCATATCAATTAATAGTGTAACAACCCTTTGTTGCAGTCGCCTGACCGCATCTGTAAAAATGGTAGTATGAGAGGAATTATGAACCCCAAGAACCTAGATGTGCTCGATAGTGCGGATGACACTGCCGAGGTAGTCACCCCTCGTCGACGCTGGTTTGATCCAACACTCCTACCAAAAATCAAAGCTGTGCAAGACCCTAGGGCGCTGCAGATCATCGATGAGTATCATCTCTCACTGCGCAAAGAACACCATAGGTTATTAACTGCTAATATCGAAGCCGCTCAGAAGACAAAGAAGCCCAGGAAATCGGTGAAGGCTCACCGCATGGCTAAACTTGCCGAAGAGTATCTGCAGAGCGGTGACACAGAACAAGCCTTAACACAGTTTCAGCAGGCATGTGAACATAGCTCAAAGAACGCCTATTATCGGTATCGGCTCGCGCAGATGCTGGTGGAGAACGGTCAACTGACTACGGCTATCGAACAGATGATCGCCTGTGTTCAAGCCAAGCCAGATGACGGTTACTATCATTTTTATCTGGGCACCTGCTTAGAACGTGCTCGGCTCTTCACCCAGTGCTCCCTAGAGATGCATCAAGCGGTGTTGTTTGAGCCATTGAATAACTACTTCCACATGCGGCTCGCGGTTTGTTACATGCGGCTCAGTCGGCTTGAAGAGGCTGGCGGGCATCTCAGGCAAGCACTACGCATACAGCCGAAATGCCAGGCATACCATTACCTACTAGGTGACATCTACTGCCGGATCGGTATGTCGGAAGAGGCGAATCAGCACTACAAACAAGCCACTTCGCTAAGCGGCTTTGATGCCGACCTCGTACGCTGGGCCCGCGAATACTTAGTGGACGATTACGACTAGAGCCATTTTAGCATCACAGCATCCACAAGCGGTTACGCGGATCGTACACATGATAAACATCCTAGTTAGGTAGGCTTGTAACTCGCACTTCATTACACGACCAAGACCGATGCATTAACTTCAGGCGAAATATCCAATACATTATTTGTTGACTCGAAAAAACATAGGCTCATTCAGTTAGCAGATATGGTGGTTACCGCAGCATATAAAGGTCTGGTTAAGCGAGATGAAAGATGGCTAGGTCATTGGAGATCACTTATTACTGCTGGACGGATAGATGATGTATGGTATCTTCAATAAAAAGCGACCCTTTATCCTATCTACCGAAGGTAGAAGTTGACGTCGTAGACGCTATTCGGATAAAGGGCCATTTGCATCTTAATGATACCATATCTAGGGTCAAATACATCTACTTTCGAAAGTCAATTGCATTACTACTTTTGCCCGTTCCAAACACTAAATATTAAGCTGTAATATCGCTCTAGCACATCGGAATTCCAGGACATAACCCTCCGCACACCCAAATAAAGTCCATTCGTTTTACCGCCGAATGAGTTATTTAGTTTGCCTTTGGTTACGAGTATCAACAGTGTCCTCACTAGTCTGTTAGTAACCATCTGGATATCCTGCTTAGGAGTAGTTAAGATACTCACCATTTATTCGGCATGAGCAGCTTCCAATACCGTTAGACCCTAGTCACTGCGCCAACGATACAATGTGTAGAACACGACGTTATCGTCATTATCGTAAAAAATGCTCAGATGCCAAAATTGTTCGACAGGCCTCATGCCAACTTGCGAATATTTCTCCATATATTTGGGTTGTTGCCCATATCGTTCGAGATGATAGGCTTTTATTTGTTTTCTCATCTTGCTGTCTGTTGCACGTTCAAAAGGTTCACCTAGAATTGCTGTGACATGATTCCGTGGTACACCGACTTTACACGTATCCGTCACCTGATCAATCCAGCTCAGCGTGGATTCCATCGACGCAATTTGCGTAGTAATTATTAAGTATACGACCGCCAAAACTACAGTAATTAATGTAGCGCCAACAGCAATCACCAGTCGCAGAACAGTTCGGGCTTTTAAGTCCTTTGGTGTGGTATGCATTATATAACCTCCCTTGGTGATACTTCGTTGCTTCATCAACCGATACTTATTCATACACAAACAACTCAGACAGTCTTTCGCAGAATCGCTTACCAAACAAATATACTTGGGTGTTAGTGACGTAGTAGTATCCGTAACGACCGCTATATCGATATGGGTTTACTGTGCTGCCGCATGAGCAGTTCTTCTACGCTGTCACATTAACCACTCAAATAACATGTGATATAAGCCAGGATAATATCCGGTAAGAACGAACTGCAACCATGCACCTGATATCAATAGGAGAAGGTTGCATAAAAACTTTCGTTTTAACTTCTCCCTTACAATATACATTACGTAAATCCAACCAGCGATAATCAACAGATCTAAGATGATATTCAGCAAAGTCAGCCAGTCTATCTGTAATCCAGGCATGGGCGTCATTTTCTTAACATTATATCGATACCATGGTTCGTATGGCCAAACAGAAAGCACATGAATACCAAAAAAGATCATACCTACCTGGCCAAATATCGATAGAATATATGCTATAATAGCCCCTCGCTTTGTGCTGTCAAACGCCCCAACAATTCCCATCCAAATCATAGGTTCAATGATTAACAGCAACAAATATGAAGTGCTATACGGAATAGATAGTGTCGCTGGCCAAGCCATACTAAATAGAAGATGTCTGATCACTACGAAGATAATGATACTGATCTTCAAAAGTATAATAGCGTTCGCTTTCATTGTTATGCTGCCTTATATCATATTATTTAGAAATTGAATGGAATTGTAAACGTAGCGTAGTCGTCTGAGCATATTGAGTAGGGTGTACCACCTATCCATTCCACGTTCTCATCAGGGCTTGTATCAAATGCGTCATCAGGGTCGCGAAACTCATCACGTAAAGCAGAATGTCGTTGAATTTCCAAATGTCCGCTCCGTGTTTGACAGTTTGCGGTAACATGATTGGTTGATTCGAATCGAATATATGTATTACCAATAGCCCATAGTGGTCCTCTGGGATCACCGAGTGTTAAATTGGCTGCTTTGCCCCCATTAAGCTCGAAGTAGAAATTTGGATAAATAGGGATTTTGTAAGACGGTGGGGTACTACAAGAACACCTATTACGGGTAAGTGTTTGAGCTTTTGTTTTAATGTCTAAATCAAACGCCGCGATGGCGCCTAAAACAGTCCAATGATTCCAGAATTTTTGTTTGAGTTCTTTCGGCAATATGTAATCTGTTCCGCTCCCATGAAAGTAATGCTTGCATAGCGGACTATTACTGCACAGCGAGGATTCACCTATATTTTGGTGTACCCACCTTACAGGTTTCTTATTATCTTTTTTTGCCCTGCTGTCACCACAAATATAATCACTATTCGTCGTCGAATTTGAGATAGCTCGTCCGATACTCGTATTATATATATCGTGCCCATATAGGCACAAACTATCGTTTCCAGTGACTAAACTAGTGAAACCATATTGCCCACGAAACAGTGCCGGATTGTTTGTATTACCGGACCGAAAGCAGATGTTACCTAAGCCGTCGTATATGTATCGATCAGTTAACACACCATTAGCATCTGTAAGGAACAAAGTGTTACCCATTTCATCAAAATGATAATACTTTAGGTCGTCACTAGATTTCCTCATGACCAGCCTTCCATTCGGGTCTCTGAAATAGAATGCTTGAGTTACATTATTTATGCTTACATCAGCGATAATTGAAGGAACGTTTGCAAGTATATCATACACATATTTATCCGTATTTACTCCATTATTCTTAGAAATAAGGTTGCCAAGATAATCCCAAGTATATGAATATGTGATACCGTTCTCGCTTAACGAGTTAATTATTCCCGAATTATTGTAGCTGTATGATTTACCGCCGCCACTTATTAAATCACCTTCGGTATTATAACTATATGTCGACCCGGCAAGACTAACAAGTTGATTGGCTTCATTATATAACGCAGTAGGTACTATACGATTGTTCGCCCAGTCATAATTGAAGGCATAACGGCCGTAACCTGGTATATCACTGCTAGTTATACGTCCTCTAGAATCATACGTATATGATTTTATAAACTTGCTTGTATTATCAGCCCAACTTAATGGATTTCCTCCGTTGGTTCTAGTAAGCCTAATTCCTCCTTTATTAGTGATCGAATCGTTGATATCACACTTATAGGCATAATCTATACCAGTAACCATGTAACGAACATCGTTACCATACGCAAAGGTTTGCCATGTGTTGTTGCCGAAGTCCACACGTGTATGGTGTCCTGCGTTGTCATTGGTGTAAGTAGCAACTAGGTTGGAACCAGTATACACTGAAGTTAAATTGCTCATAGGATCATAGGTGTATTCCATTGATTGACCATCATACGTCACACTACTCTTGCGCCCCATATTATCATATGTGTAATTCACACTTTTTCCTACGTGCGGCCAATATACACTAGCCAATTGTCCCAGACTGTTGGTAGTGTAACGCATTTGCCCGTTATCCTGATTCACAGCCATAAGCGAGTTTGTTGAACGATTGTATACATAGTGAATATTCGGTAATGTAGTTGGATAATCTACAGGGGTTGGACGAGAGGCTAGATAATACGTGTCAGTAATACGATTGAAGGCGTCATATTTATACATATAAGTACGTCCAGCACCAATAGATTTTGCATACATATTTCCATATGAATTGTAATACATATACTCATCACTTACACCATCAGGATTATCTATATAAATCAATCGGTTCATGTTGTCATATGTGTAAGATGATGTCTGTTGAGTAGATAGGTTTTTCTTTGTCGTGACGGATCTTATTCGACCAAAACCATCATAACTAAAAGCCACACCAGGTGAATCTTCACTTTGGCCTTCTTCATCAGTGTAGATAGCGATTTTTCTGCCGATAGCATCATATACATAATAATTTATTTTACCTTCGACATCAGTAGAGTATAACGTCTTACAACAATCCTTAACTATCTCGGTATACGCATCACTATTAAAAATCACGCGCTCAGTTTTTTGCTCCGGTGTCGATGTATTCGAATAACTAATCAATCTGCTGTAGGGATCCGTGAAGCTTACGATACCACCATATGGATCATAGATACATGATTCCGATACAGTTCGAAAGGTGGTGCCGTCAGCATTGTTGTAAGTCGTAGTTGTATTGGTTGGACCTGGCTGAACCTGGCCATTCTGTAAGTAATTGTAAACCTTAATCTGTTGAACTGTGTTATTACTACCATTTTTTAAAGTTTCTGACTGTAACAGTCCTGCCTGTGCACCACTGTTACTATCATAATATGTATATTCAGTCAACCAATCACAACTTGGGCTATTAGTGACAATGCGTTTAGATGCCACTGGTCCTAAAGAGACAACATATGAGTAAGTAGTGGTTACCGTGACACCATCTCGTGTGACTTCCTCCTTGGTAAGTTGTCCCTGATCATTATAAGCGTATGTGGTGCTTGAGCCATCAAGATCAGTTTTGCTTGTCATATAGTTGCCAGTATAGCTAGTAGTCTGAACAGGTGTGTTTTGGGTCTCAGTTACAGTGCTACCTGCCACGCCGTAATTCACTGGAGGATATGTGACTGAGGTTACCCTCCCTTGAGAATCGTAAGCGTAACTCGTTGTTCGCGCATTGGATGTACCATAAAGTTGTGTCGCACTAATAGAGTTCCCCCAAAGTGCTTGAGTAGTAGTTTCTTTGTAAAAGTAAGTTTCACTGCCAGACGTAATCACGCCAGCTTCGGTAAGGTAACCAACCGGAGCATACACTTTGTTTAAAGTAACAGAGTTATCGGGCGCAATAACTTTATATAAATAGCGCTTATTACCAGTGGTGTCCGTAATGTAATAGGAGGTGGTCACCTGATCTGTAGTCATAGATGGGTTTTGTGCATCTATTACAGTAACAGTGGTAGTATATGTATCGTACAAATATTCGGTGATCCCATATACATTACCTTGAGCATCTTCTATGGTAACTGTGTTTTTTAATCTTCCTTGGGAATCAGTCGTTCGAGTATACCTGGTAATTTTACCATTCTGGTTAACCGAGGTTAGGCTGCCTGTACCATCATAACTCATGGAAATCGACTTATTGACTTCATTGGGCTGTGAGATTGTAAGGCCAGTGACTTTATTGTTTGTATAAGCTAAATTCGTTGATATAGTAACCACACCATTACTAGTAGCTTCATAATTTGTTAGTTTCCCAGAAACGACAGTGTAGTTGTGTGTAACTGGTGAGGTTCCCCCGTATTGACTGTCAGTGTATTTATACACATTACCTTCTATGACAGCAGTCGTTTTGCTACCATCGGAGTTAACTATTTCATAGATATAGTCGTTCCCATTGTCGCCTTCAGATACCTTGTGTTTTACCAATCTCCCTTCGGGCTCCTGCCATACGATATCCCAGTTCCCTGTCCCCTGACTTAATCTCGTAAGTTTATCTCCATTAGTAAGTGTAGCTACACTATTAACCCAATTGCTTTCGTTTAAGCAGTAAACATCCCCACAATCAGTCCAGACATGCGTGTGTCGCACTGAGGTTCCATTACACCCTGGGTAGTTGAATATTACGATTTTCTGAACACCAGAACACACTTTAGAATCACTTGTGCCAGTTGGAGCTGAAAACATTTGATAGTGTGGGCCTACATATGAAGATATGAGACTATTGGCTTTTACCTCCCCAGTTTCTTCATCAACACCAGCAGCTCCAGTTGTGGAACCGCTACAGGAGCTACACCCCCCACCTGAACCACCACAAGGCTTCATGCACACAGGCAGCTCGTCTACAGTAAAGGATTTAGTGATAGCATACGACCAGTCAGACGCTCGTAATATTGAACCATCACTATTACGTTCTTCAGCTCTGACCCATAATTTATACGTGTTTATATTTTTTCCACTTGGAGCTAATAGAGGCATGGTAATGGAGGAGTATCCATTTGAATATGAGCCAGCACCAATTGGAATTTTTGCTTCCGAAGAATTGGTGGTTTTTGTGTAATACCAATAAATCTTCGCACCAAGAGTTGGTGTTATCTTGTCAGTAGGACCAACATGAACACAATAAGTAACACTCGCTTTAGGACAGTAATGATCTGGTCCTTGTATATCTCCTTCTGGCCCCCAGAATACAACCTTGTCATTAAATGCTCCTGTATTAACAGGATCGTCATTCACTGGCGAACCACCATCATCCGCAGAAATGGTTATAGTTCCGCTGGAATACTTTGGTGTAGCCACTATCCTAGTGAAGGTGTCGGTGTATGTGTTACCTAACGGGCCTGTTTGAGTGTGCGACCAACTGTCACCAGTTGTCGTACTGAGTGAACACGTAACAGTGTCTGCCACATACTCGAATTTATAAGGCGGAGTAAATTTTAAATCCATGTCGCTAGACGTCGTCGTTAAATCCGTGGCGCACCCTACTGGCCAATACGCGTCACCAGTGAATGGCAACCAGCTTTGGGGATTTACGGTTAGGGAGATGGATTGGCAATGAGCTGCGATAGCCATACTGAAGAAAAAAGCTACGAATATCGCATGTATAATGAGCTTCTTTGAATTATTTACCATGTTAGTTTAGTGTCCTTTATATAGTTACGATTCATGGCATCACAACTTGAAGGAAGGTACAAGTTCCTGCACTTCCATATAAAACGGAGCAATCACCTAAACCCGATGCCGATGCACTACGGTTACCGCAGTTATCTTCAGCTACCAGGTCGAAGTAGTAGGTGCCTACGGATGTCGGAGCATACGAAAACGAACCAATGCCGGTATTACATGTGAACCCGGTATTAGTCCATGTACCACCTGATCCCGCTTTCACCCAAAGCTCTACTTTTTTAATGCCACTCTGGGTATCAGATGCTCCTGAGTAACTCACTGCAACAGGACCACTCAAAACGCGTGCGTTACAGGTGGCTGTGCCTGGTATGGGAGCAGTTGTGTCTTGATGGGTTGTTACCGTAAATGATGACCTGAGGAAGTGA